>NZ_JBHWZP010000536.1:0-4009 GCF_042728395.1 Streptomyces sp. NPDC060205 | reverse complement strand
CACCCTCACCGCCTGTAACACCCGTGGAGTACGGTGTCCGATCAGTGGAACCGGTCGGTCTCGGGGAGGGCGCCATGACGCTGGAGGCTGCAGGGGTGTCGGACGCCGAGGAGTCCGTCTACCGGCACCTGGTGACGGCGGGCCAGGCGTCGGCGGGTGAGGTCGCCGCGCGCACGGGGCTGAGCCCGGCGGAGGCCGAGGCCGTCCTCGACGCGCTCGCCGTCAAAGGCATGGCGAGCCACACCGACCTGCTCCCCCGGCACTTCCGGGCCACTCCCCCGGACGTGGCGCTGATCCCCCGGCTGAAGCGCAACGCCGACGCCCTCGATCTCGCACGCGCGGAGGCCACCAGTCTGCTGCAGGTGTACCGCGACACCATGCGCCGGCGGGACGCGGGCGAGCTGATCGAGGTCATCACGGGCGCCGAGGCGCTGCGCCAGCATCTGCGGCAGATCCAGGCGAGCGCCCAGGACGAGATGCTGTGGTTCTGCAAGGCCCAGTACGTGGCGATGCCGTCGGGCAGCAACAGTTCGGAGTTCGAGGCGCTGGCGCGCGGGGTGCGCTACCGGGTGCTGTACGAGAAGGCGTTCTTCGACGACGAGGGAGCCGTTGACAACGTTGTTGCGGGGGTGCGCGCCGGGGAGACCGCCCGCGCGGTGCCGCATCTGCCGCTGCGGCTCGCGGTCGCGGACCGGGCCATCGCGGTCTGCCCGCTCGTGCCGGGCGGCCCCCAGGGCAACCCGGACGAGCCCACCGCCGCACTCGTACGGGACAGCAATCTGCTCGCCGCCCTCGTCGCCCTGTTCGAGCGGTACTGGGAGGACGCCGTCCCGCTGGACGTCGACGACTCGGGCGCGGTCGCCGGGACGGACGGGGTCGGCGGTCCCGATCCGCTGTCCGCGGTCGACCGGCGGCTGCTCGCCCTGCTGGTCGCCGGGGTCACCGACAAGGCGGTGGCCACTCAACTGGGCCTGAGCCGCCGCACGGTGCAGCGGCACATCCAGCGCATGATGGAACTGGCCGGCGCGGCGACCCGCATGCAACTGGCCTGGCAGGCCGCGCGCCGGGGCTGGCTGTGACGGACGTCCGCCAAAGCGGGCCGTAGGGCGAGAAGTGGCCAAAGTGGCTGATGAAGGCCGTGTTGCCACCGCGTAAAGGCCCACGTGATCCACTGCGCGCGGTGTGGCCCACGGCCGACGACAGCTGACCGTATTCCGGACAATGATCTCCGCAGTGGTGACACGCGCCCTTCCCGCTGAAACGATCCAGTGACCGCACGGTCGTCTCCCACCCCCCTCTCCCGCCGGGGCACCCTTCCCTCGGCGTCCATCTGACGTGTCGTCACCCGACGGCCGGACACCAGGAGTTGCAGCAGTGACGGACAACCTCCGTACGACCGGGACGCCGACATCGTCCCCCGGTCCCGCGCCATCCCGCCGCCGCACCCTCGCGCGCCTGCGCACGACGACGATCGCGATCACCGCGCTGGGCGCGCTTCTCGGCTCGGCACTCCCCGCCTGGAGCGCCGAACCCGAGGCCGCCCGCGCAGACCAGGCTCCCCGCCGGATCAAGGCGGAGCCCAGACCCGGCGCCAGAACCGTCGGGCTCTCCCCCGCGCAACGCAAGAAGCTGCTCACCGCGGCGGCCGACTCCCGTACGGCGACGGCGCGTTCACTGAAGCTGGGCGAGCGGGAGAAGCTGATCCCGAAGGACGTCATCAAGGACGCCGACGGCACCGTGCACACCCGCTACGAGCGTACGTTCGCCGGGCTGCCCGTCCTCGGCGGCGACCTGGTGGTCCACGAGCGCGGCACGGCCCGCAGCGTCTCCAGGTCGTCGCCGGCGACGATCTCGGTACCGACGACCAAAGCCTCCGTACCCGCCGCGAAGGCCGAGAAGTCGGCGCTGGCCGCTGCCGAGGCGCAGAAGACCGACGAGGCGGCGGCCGAAGGAGCACCGCGGCTCGTCGTCTGGGCGGGCGAGGGCGCCGCCGCACCCGTGCTCGCCTGGGAGAGCGTCGTCAACGGCGTCCAGGAGGACGGGACGCCGAGCAGTCTGCGGGTGGTGACCGACGCCGGGAGCGGCGCCCGGCTGGGGAGCTTCGAGCAGGTCCACGCCGGTGAGGGGGTGAGCCAGTACAGCGGGACCGTACAGGTCGGCTCCGTGCGCGACGGCGACCTCTACCGGCTCACCGATCCGCAGCGCGGCGGCCACACGACGTACGACATCAGCGCGGGCGGCAACGGCACACCGCTGACCGATGACAACGATGTCTGGGGTGACGGGACGCCCGCCGACCGGCAGACGGCCGCCGTGGACGCCGCCTACGGCGCGCAGAAGACCTGGGACTTCTACCACGACCGGTTCGGCCGCAACGGCATAGCCGACGACGGTGTGGGAGCCCGCTCCCGGGTGCACTACGGCAAGGGGTACGCGAACGCCTTCTGGGACGACCTCTGCTTCTGCATGACGTACGGCGACGGACTGGACGACGCCCGGCCGCTCACCGAACTCGACATCGCCGCCCACGAGATGACCCACGGCGTCACCTCCGCGACCGCGGACCTCGTCTACTCCGGAGAGTCGGGCGGCCTCAACGAGGCCACCAGCGACATCATGGGCACCGCCGTGGAGTTCTTCGCCGACAGCCCCGAGGACGTGCCGGACTACCACATCGGCGAACTGGCCGACGTACGCGGCACCGGAAAGCCGCTGCGGTACATGGACCAGCCCTCCAAGGACGCGTCCGCGAAGGGCACTTCGCAGGACCACTGGACCGCGCAGACCCGCAAGCTCGACCCGCACTTCAGCTCCGGCGTGGCCAACCACTTCTTCTACCTGCTCGCCGAGGGCAGCGGTGAGAAGACGGTGAGGGGTGTCGCCTACGACAGCCCCACCTACGACGGCCTGCCGGTCGCGGGCCTGGGCCTGCACAACGCCACCAACGTCTGGTACCGGGCCCTGACCCGCTACATGACCAGCACCACCGACTACGCCGGGGCCCGCACCGCCACGCTCCGGGCGGCGGCCGACCTCTTCGGCACGACGAGCGACGCGTACGAGGCCGTCGGCAACGCATGGGCCGCCGTCAACGTCGGACCGCGGTACGTCAACCACATCGCCGCGGCTTCGCCCTCCGCCCGGGACTCCGCGGTGGGGCAGCCGGTCAGCCGTGCGTTCGAGGCGACGAGCACGCGGCCCGGCGCCCTGACCTACTCGGCCGCCGGCCTGCCGGACGGGCTGTCCGTCGACCGCGTCACCGGGCTGGTCTCCGGCATCCCGACGGCAGCCGGCTCCTTCCCCGCGGCCATCACGATCAGGAACTCCGCGGCGGAGACCCGCACCCTGTCCTTCACCTGGAAGGTCCTGGCCTCCGGCGGTGACCACTTCGTCAACCCCGACCGCTTCGACATCCCCAACTGGCGGACGGTCGAGTCGCCGATCGTCGTCACCGGGCGCGAGGGCAACGCCTCCAGCGACCTCAAGGTCACCGTCGACCTCGTGCACGACTTCATCGGCGGGCAGGTCATCCACCTGGTCGGCGAGGACGGCACGGCGCTGCTGGTGAAGGACTTCGTCTGGGACACCGGCTCCGAACTGCACGCGACGTTCACGGTCGACGCGTCGGCGCTGCGGGCCGACGGCACGTGGAGACTGCGCGTCACGGACAACACGCCGGGCATCTTCACCGTTGATCCGGGCTACCTGGACAGCTGGAGCATCACGTTCTGAGCCGCGGCTTCCCCGGCTCCTCCGGCTCCTCCGGGGCGTCCGTCGTGGGCCGGTGACCGCGTCCCGGGGCACGGCCTGCCCCAAGCCCCGGGGCACGGTGCCGGGCCGTCGCCGCGACGGCCGCGGCGTACGCCGCCGTAAGGAGCGGGCGAGTGTCGACTGCGGCCCCGGTGGGGGCTTGTCGCGCAGTTCCCCGCGCCCCTGACGGGGCCTGGACCGTTGCATCATTCCGCGGGCCGGTGGGGGTTGCCCGCGCCGTTCCCCGCGCCCCTTCAGG
>NZ_JBHWZP010000535.1:0-4024 GCF_042728395.1 Streptomyces sp. NPDC060205 | reverse complement strand
GGGGTGCGGTCGTATCGGAGTGCGGACGGGCGGCCACCCCCGGGCGGGGCTCCGTCATGCCCTTGACACATCTCGAAGAGCCACTTGTATGGTCTAGGCCAACAGAACGCGCCGTTCCGTTCGGTGAGTTGGCCCTTCGCGGGAGCAATCCGCCCTGGACGGACCGGCCGGAGCGCGTCACCTTCGCGCCTCTTGGCCCCACCCACGAGAGGCCGGTCCCGTCGCGTGCGGTCCCCCACACCGCCGTGCGTGCCAGGGAAGGCCTGATGTGAAGGAGTCCCCATGCACGCCAGCAGGAAGACGGCTGCCCTCGTAGGCGCCGTACTCGCCCCCGTCGTCGCCGTGAGCCTGCCCGCCGGGTCGGCGAGCGCCCACGGCTACATCTCCGACCCGCCCAGCCGCCAGGCGCAGTGCGCCGCGGGCACGGTGTCCTGCGGAGACATCACCTACGAGCCGCAGAGCGTCGAGGGCCCCAAGGGCCTGACCAACTGCAGCGGCGGCAACAGCCGCTTCTCCGAGCTGGACGACGACAGCAGGGGCTGGACCGTCACGCCGGTGCAGAAGAACACCACATTCTCCTGGAAGCTCAGCGCGCGGCACTCGACCAGCACCTGGGAGTACTACGCCGGCGGACAGCGGATCGCCCTGTTCGACGACGGCGGCGCGCAGCCGGGCGCGGTGGTCAACCACCAGGTCGACTTCGGCGGCCTCAGCGGCCGACAGAAGGTCCTGGCCGTCTGGAACGTGGCGGACACGGACAACGCCTTCTACGCCTGCATCGACGTCAACGTCGGCGGCTGACAACCGGGTCGGGGCCGGTCAGTCGTGATCCACGGGCCGGGGACGGCCCGTCGGGGACCGGCCCGCACCGCCCCACCTGCCCCACCTGCCCCACCCGGCGCGCACACCGGGCGGAAGTCCCCCCACCTTCTTCCGCCGGCCCCTTCCGCGCCGTCCCCCCACACCCCATCCCCAGGAGTCGACACCGTGCACCGACGCATACTCGGACTGCTGACCGCCACCGGCGTGGCCGCCGCCCTCTGCACGCTCACGCTCGCCCCGACGGCCTCCGCCCAGAAGGCCGGCGCGGACACCTCCGCCGCCGCGTTCGTCGTCAGCGAGGCCCAGTTCAACGACATGTTCCCGGGCCGGAACTCGTTCTACACGTACGGCGGCCTGACCGCCGCGCTCGACGCCTACCCCGGCTTCAGCAACACGGGCAGCGACACGGTCAAGAAGCAGGAGGCCGCGGCCTTCCTCGCCAACGTCAGCCACGAGACCGGCGGCCTGCAGTACGTGGTGGAGCAGAACACCGCCAACTACCCGCACTACTGCGACACCAGCCAGCCCTACGGCTGCCCGGCCGGCAACGACAAGTACTACGGCCGCGGGCCCGTCCAGCTCAGCTGGAACTTCAACTACAAGGCCGCGGGCGACGCGCTCGGCATCGACCTGCTCAACAACCCCGACCTCGTGCAGAACGACGCGGCCGTCGCCTGGAAGACCGGCCTGTGGTACTGGAACACCCAGACCGGCCCGGGCACGATGACGCCGCACGACGCCATGGTCAACGGCGCCGGGTTCGGCGAGACCATCCGCTCGATCAACGGCAGCCTGGAGTGCAACGGGGGCAACCCGGGCCAGGTCCAGAGCCGCATCGACAACTACCAGCGCTTCACCCAGCTGCTCGGCGTCGAGCCCGGCGGCAACCTCAGCTGCTGATCCCGGGCCCGAGCCCATCGCCGCCCGGCTCCGGCGCCACCCGGACCGGGCGGCGCCCGCCCGCCCGCCCGTCCTAGAAACCTGTGTCGATCCCCCACTGACGAGGACCCTATGCACCTGCTCTCCCCCCGCAAGCTGACGGCTTCCCTGGCCGTCGCGGCCGCGCTCGGCGCCGCCGCCGTCGTCGTAGGCCCCGCCGACCAGGCCTCGGCCGTCCCGGACACCATCCCGCTCACCCTGAAGAACACCTCGGGCAGCGGCGAGCAGGTGTACGTGTACGTGATCGGCACCGAACTCGCCTCCGGCAAGCAGGGGTACGCCGACGAGTCCGGCGTCTTCCACGCCTGGCCGGCCGGCGGCGCCCCGCCCGTCCCGGCGCCGGACGCCTCGTTCGCCGGCCCGGCCGACGGCGCGTCCAAGACCGTCCAGCTCCCGAAGTTCTCCGGCCGCGTCTACTTCTCGTACGGCCAGAAGCTGGACTTCCGGCTCGCCGACGGCGGACTCGTGCAGCCCGCCGTGCAGAACGCCTCCGACCCCAACCACGACATCCTGTTCAACTGGACCGAGTACACGCTCAACGACTCCGGTCTGTGGCTGAACTCCACCCAGGTCGACATGTTCTCCGCGCCGTACTCGGTGGGCCTCACCGCCGGTGACGGCTCCACCAAGGAGACCGGCAAGCTCAAGGCGGGCGGCTACCAGGCCGTCGTGAACGGGCTGAAGGAGCAGGGCGGCGGCTGGGAGAAACTGGTCGAGACCCGCGGTGACGGCACCCCGCTGCGGGTGCTCGCCCCCGGCCACGCCATCGGCTCGGGCGCCATCCCGGCCGGCGTGCTGGACGACTACATCGACCGGGTCTGGACGAAGTACGCCAGCGACACGCTCACGGTCACGCCGTTCAAGGACCAGCCCGACACGAAGTTCTTCGGCAAGGTCAACGGCGACACGATGGACTTCACCGACGGCACGGGCGCCGTCGTGACGTCCTTCGAGAAGCCCGACTCCGACTCCGTGTTCGGCTGCTACAACAAGCTGGACGCCCCCAACGACCAGGTGCGCGGCCCCATTTCACGGACCCTGTGCGCCGCGTACAACCGCTCGACGCTGCTCACCAACTCCGCGCAGCCCGACGCCGACGCGTCCGGCTTCTACCAGGACGGCGTCAGCAACCACTACGCCCGGCTGGTGCACGACCAGATGCAGAACGGGCAGGCGTACGCCTTCGCCTTCGACGACGTCGGCAACCACGAGTCGCTGGTGCACGACGGCGACCCGAAGGACGCGACCATCTCCCTCGACCCGTTCGACTGAGCGGACCCGGTGCCCGGCCTGTCGGTTCTTCAGTTCCTCAGTGCTTCTGACAGACCGGGCACCAGAAGAGGTTGCGGGCGGCGAGACCGGCGGTGCGGATCTCGCCGCCACAGACGAGGCAGGGCAGGGTGGCCCTGCGGTACACGTAGACCTCGCCGCCGTGGTCGTCCTTGCGCGGCGGGCGGCCCATCGCCTCCGGCTCGTGCTCCGGCCGGACCGTGTCGATCCGGTTGTTGCGGACCCCCTCGCGCATCAGCGCCACCAGGTCCGCCCACATCGCGTCCCACTCGGCGCGCGTGATGTCCCGGCCCGTCCGGTACGGGTCGATGCCGTGCCGGAAAAGGACCTCCGCGCGGTAGACGTTCCCGACGCCCGCGATCACCTTCTGGTCCATGAGCAGGGCGGCGATCGTCGTACGGCTGCGGGAGACCCGCGCGTACGCCCGCTCCGGCTCGGCGTCCTCGCGCAGCGGGTCGGGGCCCAGGCGGTCGTGTATCGCCTGCTTCTCCGTGTCCGTGATGAGCGTGCAGGTGGTGGGGCCGCGGAGGTCCACGTACGCGGTGCCGTTCCGGAGGCGCAGACGGACCGTGTCGGTCGGTGGGAGCGCGGGGGCGCCGCCGAAGGTGACCTTGCCGAAGAGGCCGAGGTGGATGTGGATCCAGTCGTCCGTCTCGAAGCGGAGGAAGAGGTGCTTTCCGTGGGCCTCGGCGGTGGTGAGGGCCGTGCCGTCCAGGAGGGCGGCGGCGTCCGTGAACTTGCCCTGGGGGCTGGTCACGTGGGCCTCGCGGCCGCCGAATCCGCCGAGGTAGTCCTCGGCCAGCCGGTGGATGGTGTGCCCCTCCGGCACGGGTCCTCCTACGGGTTGCATTTCCCCAGCCCCGCCCCTTCCCGGAACCGGGGGCTGCGCCCCCAGCCCCCTGTCGCGCTTACGCGCTCGTCCTCAAACGCCGGACGGGCTGAAGAGTCGCGGACGGTCCGCGAATCCTTCAGC
>NZ_JBHWZP010000534.1:0-4036 GCF_042728395.1 Streptomyces sp. NPDC060205 | reverse complement strand
CCCCTGGGTGGGACGGGGCGCAGCCCCTCCCCGAGGGGCGCGGGGAACGGCGCGAGCGACCCCCACCGGACCCGCACATTCAGGGGCGCGGGGAACTGCGCGAACGGCCCCCACCGGACCCGCAGGTCGACGCGGCCCACACCCCTACGGCGACTTCCGCGGAGCATCCTCCACTTCCGCCATCGCCGGGTCCAGCAGACGGGAGAGGAAGTGACGGGTTCGTTCATGGGCCGGATTGCCGATGACCCGCGCGGGAGCGCCCTCTTCGACGACGACCCCGCCGTCCATGAAGACCACCCGGTCGGCCACCTCGCGCGCGAACGACATCTCGTGCGTGACGACCATCATCGTCATGCCCTCGTCCGCGAGCATCCGCATCACCGCGAGCACGTCCCCGACCAGTTCCGGGTCGAGTGCCGAGGTGGGCTCGTCGAAGAGCATCACCTGGGGGCCCATGGCGAGCGCGCGGGCGATGGCGACGCGCTGCTGCTGGCCGCCGGAGAGGGAGCCCGGGTAGGCCGTCGCCTTCTCGGAGAGCCCGACCCGCCGTAGGTTCTCGGCGGCGACCTCCGCCGCCTGCGCCTTGTCGCGGCCCAGCACCCGCCGCTGCGGCAGCGTCAGGTTGTCGGTCACGGTCAGGTGCGGGAAGAGGTTGAACTGCTGGAAGACCATGCCGATCCGGCGGCGTACGGCATCGATGTCGACGTCCGGGTCGGTGACCTCCGTGCCGCCGACGAAGACCTGCCCCTTCGTGGGCTCCTCCAGGAGGTTCACACAGCGGAGCAGGGTCGACTTGCCGGAGCCGGAGGGGCCGATGACGCACACGACCTCGCCGGAGCCGACCTCCAGGTCGATCCCCCGCAGCACCTCGTTGTCGCCGAACGACTTGTGCAGCCCGCGGACCCGGATCTCGGGAGCACGGTCCTCGGTGGTGCCCACGTGGTTCTCGGTGCTCACTTGGTGGCCTCCCCGGCCTTCGCCTCAAGGCGGCGTACGACGAACCCGAGCGGGATCGTGACCAGCAAGTAGCACAGGCCCGCCACCAGGATCGGGGTCGAGTTGGCAGTCTCGCTGGCCAGGTCGCGGCCGAACTTGGACAGTTCGCGCTCCTCCAGGGTGACCCCGAGGAACAGCACCAGCGAGGAGTCCTTGAAGAGGAGGACCAACTCGTTGGTGAGCGGCGGGATCACGATCCGGAAGGCCTGCGGAATGATGATGGAGACCATGGCCCGCGCATGCGAGAAGCCCAGCGAACGGGCCGCCTCCATCTGCCCCTTGGGGACGGCCTGGATGCCCGCGCGGATCGTCTCCGCCATGTACGCGGCGGCCACGAGCCCGAGTGCGAGCGCGACCTTCCCGTACGTGCCGCCGGGGATCTCCGTGCCGGGGAACGCCAGTGGCACGGCGACGCCCACGAAGATGAAGATCAGCAGGGCGGGCAGCCCGCGGAAGATCTCGATGTAGATGCCGGCCAGCCAGCGGTACGGGCCGACCGAGGAGAGCCGCATCAGCGCGACGACCACACCGAGGGCGAGGCCGAAGACGAAGCCGGACACCGTGTAGAGGACGGTGTTCTTCAGCGCCAGCGTGATGATGTCCGGGAACATCCGCTCGGCCAGGTCGACCTGCGCGAACTGGTTCCGCAGCTGTCCCCAGTCGGCCGTGAACCCGAGGGCGATCAGCGCGGCGACGAACACCGCGTACTGGATGCCCCGGGACACGGTCCGCTTCTGGCTCCTGGTCAGACCGCGCCTGCGGGGCTGGATCCGGGTGTCGGTCTCCGCCATCAGGAGGCGGCGGGCGAAGCGGAGGCGGCGGTCTCGTCGTACGGGCCGATCCACTTCTCGTACAGCTTCTTGTACGTGCCGTCGGACTTCGCGTCCGCCAGCGCCTTGTTGACGGCTTCGAGGAGCTTGGTGTTGCCCTTCTTCATCGTGAAGCCGTACTCCTCACCGGTGTTGATGTTGTCGGCGACCTCGAAGGCGGCGGCGTTGGCCTTGTCCTTCAGCCAGCCCTGGACGACCGGGTAGTCGATGACGACCGCCTTGACCTGGCCGGTGCGCAGGCCGTTCAGGAGGGCGTCCGAGGACTCGAAGGAGACCGGGTTGAGGCCCTTGCTCTTCGCGAACTCCTCGCCGGTGGTCTGCGCCTGCGCGCCGACCTTCTTGCCCTTGAGGTCCGCGAGGGAGGAGATGCCGCTCTTCTTGTCGGCCAGGATCCCCTGGGTGGCCTCGAAGTACGGGTCGGAGAAGTCGACGTTCTTCTTGCGCTCGTCGGTGATCGTCATACCGGCCGCGGCGAGGTCGCACTGGCCGGAGTTGAGGGATCCACCGGTCTTGAAGTTCTCGAACGGCTGGTCGAGGATCTCCTGCTTCACGCCCAGGTCCTTGGCGACCAGATCGACCAGCGACACGTCGAAGCCCTGGACCTTCCCGTCGATCTCCGACTGGAACGGCGGGTACGGCAGGTGCGTGCACGTGGTGAGCTGTCCGGCCTTGACGAGCTCGACCCCGCCCGCGGTGGTCTTCTTGCCCCCGTCGTCGTCCGAGGAGCAGCCGGACACGAGCAGCAGCCCGGCCGTCGCGGTGGTGGCGGCCAGCATGCGGGTTCGGCGCCCGGGGACCATCTTCACGGGGGTGACCTCCTGTGGGGAAACTGTGACTGCTGATTATAAGGATTGGTTTGAGGCTCTCAAACCAATCCCATGGCCGCTGGGCTGTCCGACCTCAGAAGTCGCCGGTGGGCGACTGCCGGGACGGCGGTTACGCTCGTTGCTGCCTACCCCGTGAGTGACGGGAGCAACGTGAGCGCCGAGAGCAACGTGAGTGAAGAGAGCAACGCCGTGACCCATCCCTTTCTGGACCTGGCACCGCTGAGCGCCGCGCGTTTCGCGGCGATCGAGGACCGCGTGGCGCGGCTGCTCTCCACCGAACAGGATGTCGTGATCATGCAGGGTGAGGCGCTGCTTCCGCTGGAAGGGGCGATTCGCGGCGCGGCCGGTCCCGGTACGACGGCTCTCAACGTGATCACCGGCCCGTACGGGCAGACGTTCGGCGACTGGCTGAGGGACTGCGGCGCCACCGTCCACGACCTGGCCGTCCCCTTCCACACGGCGGTCACGGCCGACCAGATCCGCGACGCCCTCGCCGAGCACCCTCGGATCGACTTCGTCTCCCTGGTGCACGCGGAGGCCGCGACCGGGAACACGAACCCGGTCGCGGAGATCGGCGAGGTCGTACGGGCCCACGGCGCCCTCTTCTACCTGGACGCGGTGGCCTCGGTCGGCGCGGAGCCGGTGCTGCTGGACGCGTGGGGCGTGGACCTGTGCGTGATCGGGGCGCAGAAGGCGATGGGCGGGCCCGCGGGGGTCTCGGCGGTGTCGGTCAGCGAGCGGGCGTGGGCCCGGATGGCCGCGAACCCGCAGGCGCCCCGGCGCTCCTACCTCTCCCTCCTGGACTGGAAGGAGCGGTGGGTCGACGCCGGGCGCAAGGTCCTTCTGCACGCTCCGGCGCAGCTGGAGATGCTGGCGCTGGAGGCGTGCGTGGAGCGCATCGAGTCGGAGGGGCTGGAGACGGTGATGGCGCGGCACGCGGCGGCGGCTGCGGCGACTCGGGCGGGTGCGCTCGCGCTGGGTGTGGGGCTTGAGCCGTATGTGTACGAGGCCTCCGACGCGGCGCCCGTCGCCACGACGTTGCGGACGCCCGCCGGGGTGGACGCGTCGGCGCTGGTCGCCGCGGCGTTGGCCGTCGACGGCTCGCTGCCGTTGGCGGCGGGGGGTGGGACGCTGGCCAAGGAGATGATCCGGGTCAACCACTACGGGCCTGCGGCCGGCTCTGCGACTGTGGACGCGTGCCTCACCGCGCTGCGCGCGGCGCTGGCGGCGTCCGCCTGAGCATCGACGCCGGGTGCGGGCCGGTGGGGGCTGGCCGCGCAGTTCCCCGCGCCCCTAAAAGACAAAAGACTGCGCAGTTCCCCGCGCCCCTGAACGTGCGGGTCCGGTGGGGGTTGCTCGCGCAGTTCCCCGCGCCCCTTTAGG
>NZ_JBHWZP010000533.1:0-4056 GCF_042728395.1 Streptomyces sp. NPDC060205 | reverse complement strand
GAGGGGGCGCAGCCCCCATGCAGTGACGGGAAGGGTAGGGGCGGCGGGGGCGAAGACCCCCCGCGCCCACCCCCACGCAGCGGTACCCTGACCAGGCCACATCCCACCACCCACCCACCCCGGCCCACCCCCCCGAACCCCCCGAAGGGACCCGACATGCCGCTAGAAGCCGGCCTCCTGGAGATCCTCGCCTGCCCGGCCTGCCACGCCCCCCTCAAGGAGGCCTCCTCCGAAGAGCAGGAGGCCGAGCTGATCTGCACGGGCAAGGACTGCGGCCTGGCCTACCCCGTCCGCGACGGCATCCCGGTCCTCCTGGTGGACGAGGCCCGCCGCCCCGCGTAACCCCCGCCGCCCCGCGTAACCCCCGCCGGTCACGGAGAACCGACCCGCGGAAACGAACCACAGAAGCAACCCGGCAACCCACGAAGCGACCCACAGAAGCAACCCCGCAGAAGCGACCCCGCCCGGCGCCCGGAGGCTGCCCACCATGTTCGACGAATCACTCCTCGACGACCCGGAGGCGCTGTCCCGCGCGGACCGGCGGGACCTGCTCCGCGGCGCCGCCGAGGCGGGCGCCCGCGTACGCACCGCCGTCCGGCACGCCACCGAGGCCGGCATCGCCGAGCTCAAGCCCGACGGCCGCCCGCGCGCCATCCTGACCGCGGGCCCGGGCCTCGCCGCCACGTGCGTCGCCGACCTGCTCGGCTCGCTCGCCGGCGCCGCCTGCCCCGTCACCCGGCTCACCCCCCGCGGAGTGGCCCCGGCGGCGGGCGCCCTGCTCTGGGAACTCCCCGGCTGGGCGGGCCCCGTGGACCTGCTCCTGGTCGCCACCCCGGACGGCAGCGAACCCGGCCTCTCCCTCCTCGTCGAGCAGGCCTACCGGCGCGGCCTCACCGTCGTCGCCGTCTGCCCGCCCCGCACCCCGCTCACCGAGGCGGTGGCCGTGGCCCACGGGCTCTCCGTACCGATGGCGACCGCCCCCTACGAGCCGCAGGCCCCCGCCGCCGCCTCGGCCCCGGGCTCCCTCTGGGCGCTGCTCACCCCGCTGCTCGCCCTGCTCGACCGCACCGGCCTGCTGTCCGCGCCGCCCGACGCCCTGGAGAGGGTCGCCGACCGTCTCGACCAGGTGGCGGAGCGCTGCGGCCCGGCCATCGCGACGTACAGCAACCCCGCCAAGACGCTCGCGTCCGAGCTCGCCGAGGCACTTCCGGTGATCTGGACCGAGGGCGATTGCGCGGGTCCCGCGGGCCGCCGTTTCGTCGCCGCCCTGGCCGAACTCGCGGGACGCCCCGCCCTCACCGCCGAGCTGCCCGAGGCACTGGCCGCGCACAGCGTCCTCCTCGCGGGCACCCTGGCGGCGGGCGCGGACCCCGACGACTTCTTCCGCGACCGGGTCGAGGAGGCGCAGGTCGTCCACGCGCGCGTGGTCCTGCTGCGCGACCGTCCGGCCGGCGGCCGCACCGCCGCCCCGGCCGCCCGCGAGCTGGCCCTCGGCCACGACACGGCGATCAGCGAACTCGAACCGGAGGAGGGCGGCGACCTGGAGACGCTCGCCGAACTGATCGCCGTCACGGATTTCGCCGC
The DNA here is from genome assembly GCF_042728395.1 of Streptomyces sp. NPDC060205. Lineage (NCBI taxonomy): Bacteria > Bacillati > Actinomycetota > Actinomycetes > Kitasatosporales > Streptomycetaceae > Streptomyces > Streptomyces sp. NPDC060205. The sequence goes on along the minus strand of NZ_JBHWZP010000533.1, from coordinate 2,472 downwards.
CGTTTACCTGGCGCTCGCCTCGACGGCCTGACCTTGAGCCACGCGTCCTGAACCTTGAGCCAGGCCTCCTGACCGGAGCCCGCGTACCAGCGCACGTACGGAGAAGAAGACAGAGCATGGACCGCCTCGACAACACCGTCCGCCCCTACGCCTGGGGTTCCACCACGGCCATCCCGCGGCTCCTCGGCACCGAGCCGACCGGCGAACCGCAGGCGGAGATGTGGATGGGCGCCCACCCGGGCGCACCCTCACGCACCCCCCGCGGCCCCCTCACCGAGGTGATCGCCGCGGCCCCCGAGCGTGAACTGGGCGCCGGGGCGGTCGCGAAATTCGGCCCGCGCCTGCCCTTCCTGCTCAAGATCCTCGCCGCGGGCGCCCCCCTCTCCCTCCAGGTGCACCCCGACCTGACCCAGGCCAAGGAGGGGTACGAGGACGAGGAGCGCCGCGGTGTCCCGATCGACGCACCGCACCGCAACTACAAGGACGCCAACCACAAACCCGAACTGATCTGCGCGCTCACGGAGTTCGACGGCCTGTGCGGCTTCCGCGCCCCGCTGGAGGCCGCCGAACTGCTGTCGGCCCTGGAGGTCGACTCCATCAAGCCGTACGTCGACCTGCTGCACGCGCACCCCGAGGAGGCCGCGCTGCGCGAGGTGCTGACCGCAGTACTTACTGCCGATCCCGAGCTGATGGCCACCACGGTCACCGAGGCCGCCGCTGCCTGCGCCCGGCTCGGCGGCGCCCACGCCCCGTACGCCTCGATCGCGCACCACTACCCCGGAGACCCGGGTGTCATCGCCGCGATGCTCCTCAACTACGTACAACTGCAGCCCGGTGAGGCCCTGTTCCTCGGGGCCGGTGTGCCGCACGCGTATCTGAACGGCCTCGGCGTCGAGATCATGGCGAACTCCGACAACGTGCTGCGCTGCGGACTCACCCCCAAGCACGTCGACGTCCCCGAACTCCTGCGCATCGTCCGCTTCGAGGCGGGCGACGCGGGTGTACTGCGCCCCGAGGCCTCCCCGGACGGCGAAGAGGTCTACGAGACCCCCATCGACGAGTTCCGCCTCTCCCGGTACGTCCTCCCGGCGGGCGGACCCGGCCGCGACCTCACCCGCGGCACCCCGCAGATCCTGCTGTGCACCGCGGGCTCCGTACGGACGGGTGACAGCACGCTCGTCCCGGGCGGATCCGTGTTCGTACCCGCGGACGAAAAGGTGGAAGTCTCCGGAAGCGGGACGATTTTCCGGGCCACGGTCGTCGTCTGACGGAATCACCGGGCATCACTGCGGCGGCCCGGCGTTCCGGGGCCGGTCCGGGCTGCAACAATGACCCACCGCAAAGGGCAGGCAAAATGCGCGACGGCAGCCTGACGGCGGCACGACCGGGCAGCCGGGTGACAGACGACTGCCGGTCGAGTGGCAGTCGAGTCGCAGACGAAGGGACATCGGAAGCACATGAGCGCGTCAGGCGGAACCAGGGCGATCGTGGCGGCACTCGCCGCCAACCTCGCGATCGCGGCAGCGAAGTTCGTGGCGTTCCTCTTCAGCGGTTCGTCGTCGATGCTCGCCGAGTCCGTGCACTCGCTCGCCGACTCCGGCAACCAGGGACTGCTGCTCCTCGGCGGCAAGAAGGCCAAGCGCGAGGCGACCCCGCAACACCCCTTCGGCTACGGCCGCGAGCGCTACATCTACGCCTTCCTCGTCTCGATCGTCCTCTTCTCGGTCGGCGGCATGTTCGCGATCTACGAGGGCTACGAGAAGATCAAGCACCCGCACGAGATCGAGCACTGGTACTGGCCGGTGGGCGTCCTCGTCTTCGCGATCATCGCCGAGGGATTCTCCTTCCGGACGGCCATCAAGGAGTCCAACCACACCCGCGGCAAGCAGTCCTGGAAGGACTTCGTACGCCACGCCAAGGCGCCCGAGCTGCCGGTCGTCCTCCTGGAGGACCTGGGCGCGCTCGTCGGTCTGGTCCTCGCGCTCGGCGGTGTGGGCATCGCCCTGGCCACCGGTGACGGCGTCTGGGACGGCATCGGCACGCTGTGCATCGGCATCCTGCTCATCGTCATCGCGATCGTCCTGGCCGTCGAGACCAAGTCGCTGCTCCTGGGCGAGGCCGCCGGCATCGAGGCGGTCCGGAAGATCGAGGCCGCGATCGTCGACGGCGACACGGTCACCGGCATCATCCACATGCGCACGCTCCACCTCGGTCCCGAGGAACTGCTGGTCGCCGCCAAGATCGCCGTGGAGCACGACGACACGGCCGCCGAGGTCGCCTCCGCGATCAACGCCGCCGAGTCCCGTATCCGCGAGGCCGTCCCGATCGCCCGCGTCATCTACCTCGAACCCGACATCTACAACGAGTCCGAGGCCGTGAAGGGCGCCGACCCGGAGGCCACCCCGGGCGGCCCGGCACCGACCGCCGAACACTGACGCACGTACGACCGCTTGATACGTGGCCGGGGCCCGC
>NZ_JBHWZP010000532.1:0-4131 GCF_042728395.1 Streptomyces sp. NPDC060205 | reverse complement strand
GGGAATTCCCACCGCCGGCTTCTTCGTGTCCTGAACTCCGTCGAACGCGCGAGGTCAGCTGTGAGAGCTGCCGCCGTGCGTGCCGCTGTTGTGGCTGCCACCCGGGTTCATGTGCTCGGAGCCTTCCTCCATGGTCCCGCCGAGCCGGCCGCGCAGTGCGGTGACCGTCTTCTTCTCCCCGACGGCGACCCACTTGCGGCCCACGAGGTAGTAGCCGCCGTAGTCCTTCGCCCCGGTCAGCCACTCGGCCTGGCCGCGGTCGGTGGCGAACGTCGCGAGGACGTACTTCTCGCCGGACTTCTTGCAGATGGCCTGGCGGATCGTGTCGGCGTCCGTCTGCATGTTCGGCTTGCAGCCGGCCTCGCTGGCGATGTGCTCCAGGCTCCCGGTCGCGGTCTCGGGAACCTTCTTCTCGTCGCCGCCGTCGGAGCCGCAGCCGGTCACCGCGAGGAGTGCCACGACCGCCCCGGCCGTGCCGACCGCGAGCCTCTTGCCCGTAAAACTCATTACGTCCGTACCTCCGGGTCCATTCCGGCGACCTGCCTCGCCGGGGCCGTGCGCCCACGCCTCCGAGAGCCCGCACAGGGGCCCCGGTCTTCGATACGGCTCCCGCACGCTCCACGCTCAACCGACGACGGCACGAGTGGCCGATTCCGTCATACAGGCACCACAGGACGCCTGACAGTGACCTGCGCCACAGAAGCGTTGCTTTTGATTGGCGCACGTGTGCGAAGGTGAGCAAGTGACGACAGAGGACAGTGCGACGAACAGGGCAGCGGACCGCACAGCCGGCGACAAGGCCGGCGGCGCGGCGGACTGGGACGAGCGGATGGCCGCCGCCTGGGCCGGTTTCGAGGCCGATCCGCAGACGGACGCGGCACGGTTCCGGGCGGTGATCGACGCGCTCGTCGCCGAGTTGCCCGCCGGCAGCCCGGTCGCCCCCTTCGAGAAGGCATGCGCCTGGGACTCGACGGGCCACTCCGACAACGCCGTTCCGCTGTACCGCGAAGCCCTGGACCTCGGCCTCGACGGCTACCGCGGCCGGCGCGCGAAGATCCAACTGTCCAGCTCGCTGCGGAACATCGGGCAGCCGGAGGAGGGCGTCAAGCTCCTGTCTCCCGAACTCGTGGGCGTGTCAGACGAGTTGGACGACGCCGTACGGGCGACCCTCGCCCTGTGCCTGGCGAGCCTGGGCCGTGAACGCGAAGGTCTCTCGCTGGTCCTGGGCGCCCTCGCCCCTCATCTGCCGCGCTACCAGCGGTCCATGGCGAACTACGCACGCCTGCTCGTGGAGCCGGAGGCGTAGCGCAGGCCGCCAAGTCGCGGTGGAGTCGCGGCGGTCCAGGTGACCATCCACCGATTCGCTCGTTCTGCTGAACGTGCAGTCACAGGATGTCGCCCCGCGCCCCCGCCCCGCATCAGCCGCCGCCCCCGGGCCGGTGGTCGACATCGAGCAGGCCGAGGCCGCGCTCGTCGAGCACTATCCGCGGCTCGTGCGGCTCGCCTATCTGGTGCTGCCGCCGAGCCTCGGCCGCAACCGCCGGGTGCTGACCGCGCACGCGCTCACCCAGCGCACCCTGCCCCGCGGCCGGGCCTCCGGCGACACCGCCGTGCTCCCGGCCCAGAAGACCGCCACCGCGGGCCGTGAGGGCGACCCCGGGTACGCGTACGTGCGGCTGCGGCTCCTGCGGATGGCACTGGAGGCGGCCAGGCCGCTGACCTTCCGCGCCTGGCCCACCCGGGCCCAACTGCCGCCGCTGCTCCCGCAGGTGTGGGGCCTGCGGCTCTTCCCGCGCTCGGGCGGAGCGGACGAACTGGCCCTGGACCAGCGGCTGTCGGCCCTGTCCGCCCCGGCCCGCGCCGCCTTCGTCCTGCGCGGCCTGGAGCGGATGGCCGACGCGGACGTCCGCACGATGCTCGCCGCGGCCGGTGAGGAGGACCCGGCCGCCGCCCTCGCCGAGGCGGACGCGGTGGACACGGCCGAGGGCGCCGACGCGCTGCTGGCCTCCCCCGAGTTCGACCCGTGCTCGCTGCACGCCCGGCCCACGGACCTGGTGCGCCGCCGCCAGCACATCAAGGCGGCGGTCGCCGCCGCCGCCGCGGTGGCCGTGTGCGGGGCGCTCCTCGGCATGCCGGGTGACGGCTGGGGGCCCGAGGGCGCCGCCGCGCCGCCGTACGCGCAGAACCCGGCGGCCCAGGCCGCACTGGACCCCGGGAAGCTCACGCTGGTCCCGGCGGGGGCGTGGGAGTCGTCCGCGCGCACCGACTTCTCCGTCTGGCCCGCGCGCGGCGCACTCACCGGCGACAAGGCCCTGCTGCGGCGCGCCCTCGCCGTATGGGCGCGGCCCGGCGGGACCGTACAGGTCTCGGCGACCCCCGGCACCCCCTCGGGCGCCCCGCCGGGACCGCCCCAGCTGCTGTACGCGGGCGAGGTCGACCAGAGCCGCGTGGTGCTGCTGTACGACGGACTGCGGATCGCGCGGTACGCCGAGGCGAAGGACGGCGGCACCCAGGGCGCGGCCCTCGACTTCGCCCGGGTCGACGGCGCCTCGGGAGCCGACGCCGACGCGCTGGTCCTGGGCCGCACCGACGGCAACGTCCGCTATCTGACGGCCCCCTGGGTGCGTACCGCCGTCGTACGCGACCTGCTGAAGTCCACCGCCGGTACGACGCCGCTGGCGCGCTCGGCGGACGGGGTGACCGAGCCGTTCGCGAGCCCGGCCCTGCAGACCGGCGCGTGCCGTTCCTGGAACGTCCTGGAGCTGACGGACAAGGCCGGGACCCGCCTGTCGACCGACCTCGGGGAGCTGACGCCCGCCCGGCTCACCTCGGGCCGTCCCGGGCGGGCCGGCGACGCCTCCGCGGCGGACTGGGCGCCACTGGCCTGCTCCCTCGCGGACGCCCGCGGCCAGGGCGTGCGCGCGGTCAACTCCTGGAGCTACGCCCGTCAGTCCCTCCCCGACGGGAGCGGCACCGCGGAGTGGCTGTGCACCCGCGCGGACACCTGGCGCGGCGGCGGCCCGCGGGTGCTCGCCCAGTTCCACGCGCCGGGGCAGCGGTTCGGCGCGGTCGCGGCGAAGGCGGAGAACGCGTCCGCGTGCGGCTCGAAGGATCCCCATGTCCTGGCGGGTGTGCTGTGGAAGTCCGTCAAGGGCGACTGGTACCTCCTCGCCGCCGGCGGCGAGGACACGGCGTCGATCCGGGCGACGGGCGGCGTCAGCGGGGCGGCGCGCAGCAATCTCCTCGCCGTGCGGGCCGAGCAGGGCGCGCAGGCGGTGCTGAAGGGCACGTTGAGCAGCGGGAGGGAGATCGGCGGGCTGCGCTGAGCGGCCCGTTCGCGGCCGGTTCCGATCGGTTCGATCGGTAAGGTGTTCATATGACTACCGGGGTGCGACGCAGAATGGGCGTCGAGGAGCGACGGCAGCAGTTGATCGGTGTCGCCCTCGACCTGTTCAGCAGGCGCTCGCCGGACGACGTGTCCATCGACGAGATAGCCTCCGCCGCGGGCATCTCACGGCCGCTGGTCTACCACTACTTCCCGGGCAAACTCAGCCTGTACGAGGCCGCGTTGAAACGGGCCTCGGACGATCTGGCGGAACGTTTCGTTGAGCCGCGCGAAGGTCCGCTGGGGGCGCGGCTGCTGCGCGTGATGCGGCGGTTCTTCGACTTCGTCGACGAGCACGGGCCGGGTTTCTCGGCGTTGATGCGAGGTGGGCCCTCGGTCGGGTCCACGACGACCAACGCGCTGGTCGACGGGGTGCGGCAGGCGGCGTATCTGCAGATCCTGTCGCATCTGCGGGTGGAACGGCCCTCGGCCCGGCTCGAACTCGTCGTCCGCTCCTGGATCTCGCTGGCGGAGGCGACCGCGCTGATCTGGCTGGACGGCCGGCGGATTCCGCGGGCGGAGCTGGAAGTTCAGCTGGTGCATGATTTTGCCGCGTTGGCGGCGGTCAGTGCGGCGGCGGATCCTGAGATGGCCGCGGTCCTTCGGGCCGCCTTGTCCCAGGAACCGACGGAAAGCCCGTTCGCGGACCTGGTGGGCCGCTTGGTGGCCCTGGCCGGCTGACCCCACGGTGCGGTCCGGTGGGGGCGGACCCAAAAGATTGCGCAGTTCCCCGCGCCCCTAAAGGG
>NZ_JBHWZP010000531.1:0-4207 GCF_042728395.1 Streptomyces sp. NPDC060205 | reverse complement strand
GTCCTGACGGGAGGAGACCGCCTGTGGCCCGCACGTGAGTGCGGGTCACAGGCGTCAATGCGTCGGACCGCGGCGAAGCGTGCCGGCGCAGGGGACTGCCCGCATGTGAGCAGTGTTTGACCTGCTGTTGACCTGGAGACCGACCGTCACCTCGCAGATAGTGACCTGAGGCCGGGTGATGGCAGCCGGTGTAGGCGCAGCCACATCCGCATGGTCGCGGGTCTCCTGGTTGCCGACACCGTGCGCCTCCTCCTTCCAGTTCTCATTGGCTTTCATCAGCACGGAGTTGGACATCCATGAAGACCGCACAGGCCGACCGCCGGATCGTCATCAGCGGGATCGGTGCGACCACACCTCTGGCAGGTGATGCGGCGTCGACATGGAAGCAGTTGCTCGCAGGACACTCGGCGACGGTGGCTCTGGAAGAGGACTGGGCCGCCGGACTGACTGTGCGCATCGCGGCCCCGGCCGCCGTGGATCCGTCGGAGGTGCTGCCCCGGCACGTCGCCCGACGGCTCGACAGGGCGAGCCAGTTCGCCCTCATCGCGGCCCGGGAGGCATGGGCGGACGCCGGTTTCGCGGGCCGGGCCGACGAGTCGGAACACGTCTCGGTACGCCCCGATCGACTGGCCGTCGTCATGGGCACCGGCGTCGGCGGGGTGTCGACGCTGCTCAACCAGTACGACGTCCTGCGGGAGCAGGGCGAGCGCAAGGTCTCGCCGCTGACGGTGCCGATGCTGATGCCGAACAGTCCGGCCGCGCAGATCGGCTTGGACATCGGCGCCCAGGCAGGCGTACAAACCCTGGTCAGCGCTTGTGCGTCGGGCGCGGAAGCCATCGGCCACGCCATCGACATGGTGCGCGCCGGCCGGGCCGACGTCGTGGTCGCGGGCGGCACCGAGGCATGCATCGTGCCCCTGAACCTGGCCGCGTTCGGCAACATGATGGCGATGTCACGGCGCAACGACAGCCCCGCGACGGCGTCGCGTCCCTACGACAAGGGGCGGGACGGATTCGTCCTCGGTGAGGGCGCCGGAGTGGTCGTCGTGGAGTGTGCCGAGCACGCCGTGCGCCGCGGGGCGCGGATGTACTGCGAAGCCCTCGGCCAGGGCTTGTCCTCCGACAGCCACCACATCGCCCAGCCCGAGCCCACCGGCCGGGGGATCGCCGCCGCGCTGCGACAACTGCTGGAAACCACCGGCGTCGCCCCGGAGGAGGTCGTCCACGTCAACGCCCACGCCACGTCGACGCCGCAAGGTGATCTGGCCGAGATCAAGGCTCTGGAGCAGGTGCTCGGTACGCCCCGGCGACAGGTCGCCGTGTCCGCGACCAAGTCCATGACCGGGCACCTGCTGGGCGGGGCGGGCGGCATCGAGACGGTGGCCACCGTCCTCGCCCTGCACCACCGCACCGCGCCTCCCACCATCAACGTCACCGACCTGGACGACGAGATCGACCCCGCTCTGATCTCGTCGTCGCCGCGCATGCTGCCCGACGGCCCGGTCGTCGCTCTGAACAATTCCTTCGGCTTCGGCGGACACAACGTGGTGCTCGGGTTCCGTGCCATGGACGAAGAACGTGCCGGTTCCCCACAGGCCCAGGTGGTCAAGGGGTTCCTGCGCGTCATCATGACCGCTGTGCCCGGCGCCAGACCTCCGATGGGCCCGGCCTGGTGATCTCGGGTCAGTCGTGTGATCCAAGGCTGAAGTCAGACACCAGGAGTGTCCATGAGTGAAGACCCGGTGACGATAGAGCTCACGGGTGATGAGGCACTTGTGTTGTCGTGCTGGCTGGAGAAGTTGCAGTTGACCGATCTCAGTCGCGTTGTCGATGATCCGGCGGTCTGGGTGCCGATCCACCGGGTCGCCGGGACGCTCGCCAGAGCGCTTCCCGAGCTGTTCGTGCCCGACTACGACCAGCGGCTTGAGGCAGCTCGCCGGAGACTTCGACCGGAGAACTGAGTCGTTCTTCGGCTCGGACCTACTTCTGGAAGAAGTCGAGCAGCCGTGCGGCGAGATGGTCGGGACGTTCCTGGGCTATCAGGTGACCGGCTCCCGGAACGCCCTCGCCTTGGACGTCCTCGGCGAGGGCGGTGAGGTCGACGGGCAGGGTGGGGGCATGCCCGTTCGTGCCGCCGTAGAGCGCCAGCACCGGGACGGTGATCTTTCCCCGTGCCGCACGGGCGTGATTGGGTTCGCGGTCGTCGAGGAACGCCCGGTAGTGGGAGAAGCCGCCGCGCAGTCCACCCGGCCCCGAGTAGCACCGTACGGACTCGTCGAAGTCCTCCTCCCGCATGGCCGCCTTGTCGGTCAGCCAGGAGCGCATCAGGGTGGTGATGTAGAACCGCTCCTTGCCCCGTACCAGGGTTTCCGCGAGGTCCACATTGGCGTGCAGACCGAAGTGGTAGGAACCGCCGTTGGCCACGTCCATGGCGGCTTCGAGCCCGAAGCCGGGGATGAGTGTCTCCATCAGCACAAGTTTGTGGAGGGCTTCGGGGTGTTCGACGGCGTAGGCGTACCCCGTCCGTCCGGACACGTCGTAGGCGACGAGGTGGGCTCGGTCGAAACCGAGGTGGCGCACCAACTGGTGGACGTCCTCGGCCAGGGTGCCGGCGTCGTAACCGGACACAGGCTTGTCGGTGTCCCCGGTACCGCGGATGTCGGGCGCGACGACGGTGTACCTCTCCGCGAGCGCAGGCATGATCTTGCGCCACTCGTGCCAGGTCTGGGGCCACCCGTGGAGCAGCACGACCAGGCCGGGGCTCTTGTCCGGAGCGGGGCCGCCGATGACGTAGTGCATCCGGACTCCGTTCACGTCCGCGGAGCCGTGCCGGAAGGTCCGGAAGAAGGCCCGCTCGTCGAAGGGGGCGTGAGTGTCGATGGGCAGCGGCTGGACAGGGCGAGGGGTCGGCACGGACGGTGCCGGTGCGTGTGGGGCAGAAGTGGATTCGAACGAGAACATGACGCTCCTTAATAATCTACTGATTAGTTCAAAATTTGGGCATGATGCAGCCGCCCCGGGGGTGTGAGCGGCCTCAGCTCAGCAGGAGAAAGATCTGGGACAGGACGTCGCCCAGGTGGGTGCGGTCCTGGTGGCGTTTGCCGGACACTCGGATGCCGTGCAGCAGCGTCAGGAGGCATCGGGCCAGGGCTCGCGGCTCGCGGCCCTCGGGCAGTTCACCCTGTGCACGCGCCCTGAGCAGGGCCGCGGTCAGCGCGGCTTCGGTGGCTCCCCAGGCGCCTTCGACGATCCTGGCCACCTCGGCGTCGCCGGGCAGCAGTTCGGCTGCCGCGTTGACCGCGAAACAGCCGAGCCGTTGTTCGTCGGCCTCGACCTCGTCCGCGTACCGCTGTATCCACCGGCGTACGACGGGGAGCACCGGACCGGGTTGGGACAGGAGCTCAAGGTCGAGTGCCACCCGTTCCTGTGCGTAGACGTCCAGTGCTCGCAGGTAGAGCTGGTGCTTGGTGCCGAATGTCGCGTAAAGACTGGGCCGACCGACTCCCAGGTGGTCGACCAGGTCGGCCACGGAGGTCGCTTCGTACCCCTGTCGCCAAAACAGCGTGACGGCATCCCGGAGTGCCGCCTCCGGATCGAATTCCTTGGGACGGGCCATACCTGAAGCGTACAGCATTCTGAAACGCTCGGTTCGATATCGAGCCGGGGCGAACAGGAGATCGTAGCGGGCTGTCTGTGCCCGGATCCGCACTGCGTCCCGCTACCTGTCGAGGCCGGTAGGGCGCAGCACGGATCTCGACCGCTTCGGACACCAGACCGAGCCCTACCAGGGACTGGAACGTCTCCACCTTCGCGGTCTGGAGGAGTGGTGTGCCCTCCGTCTTCCTGAACATACTGAAAACCGTGGAACGCGGCCGGTTCGACCCCGCCCAAGAACTGGGCCACCTTGTCATGTACGCCGACGGCAAGCGCCCCCTGCAACGGACCGAAAGCCGAACGCCAAGCAAACGACTTCGCCGGCGCCTTCCTGATGCCCGCCGCTTGGGCGGCGTGAGGCCACCGCTACCTCCCCCGGGGAGGGTACTTGAGCGTCGTCGTGGTCATGCGATCACTGTCGGCTCGGCGCGCTGCGCGAGACCACCGGTAAACTGACGTTTGATGCCGACAACCCGCCATCCATCACCGGCGCCGGCCGGTGCAGAGGATCAGATCCTGCAAGGCGGTGCCTGGCTGCCGCACGGCTTCCAGC
>NZ_JBHWZP010000530.1:0-4238 GCF_042728395.1 Streptomyces sp. NPDC060205 | reverse complement strand
AGGGGCGCGAGGAACTGCGCGACCAGCCACAACGGACCCGCACACGCTCCTCGGCCCCCGGCCAACGCAACCTAGGGGCGCGGGGAACTGCGCAATCCTTTCGCCCTTCAGGGGCGCGGGGAACTGCGCGGCCAGCCCCCGCCGGGCGCGCGGGCGGAACGGGTAGGGGCGCGGGGAACTGCGCGATCGGCCCCCACCGGGCCCGCACCCGGCACACCGTCCCGCCGCCCCCCGCCCAACCCCCGGAGGGCCCGTCACCCGCCTGGACCCCGACCAGGCGCCCCCCCACCGAGCCCCCCGCCAGGATGCGGGCATGGGTCCTCACATACGGAACACGCGGTATGTACCGCAGGTACGACACTGCCGCACCGCCCTGGTCGCAGCCCTCGCCTCCGCCCTCCTCACCCCCGTCTCCGCCGTCTCGGCCACCGCCGCCAGCCCCAGATTCCCGGCGGGCACGGCGGGCACAGCGAGCACAACGGGCCGCTTCCTGCCCGACGACCCAGACGACCCCGGCGGCCCCACCTGTCACGCCCCCCACGCCCCCGGCCTCGCCGCCCGCCTGTCGCGCGACATCCGCGCCACGGTGGCGTCCAGGCACGGCACGGTCTCCGTGGCCGTACGCGACGACCTGGGCCTGGTCTGCGAGCTGGCCGGTGAGCGCCGGTACGACTCCGCGAGCATCGCCAAGGTCCTGATCATGGAGGGCCTGCTGCGGCGGGCCGAGCAACTGGGCAGGTCACTCACCCGCTGGGAGACCGCGAACGTACGCCCCATGATCGTCAGCTCGGACAACGCCGCCGCCTGGCGCCTGTGGACCGCTCAAGGCCACAGCCACCTGAACGCCTTCCTCGCCCGGGTCCGTACCCGCGCCACCGTCCTGGGCCCGGGCGGCTACTGGGGCCTCACCCGCACCACGGCCGCCGACCAGATGCGTCTGCTGGGCGTCCTGACGAACGCCCGCTCCTTCCTCCGCAGCCGCGCCTACGGCCTCGGACTGCTCGCCGAGGTCCGCGCGGACCAGCGCTGGGGCGTCCCCGCGGGCATGCCGCGCGGCTTCAGGGCGCATGTCAAGAACGGCTGGCTGCCCCGCTCCACCCACGGCTGGCGCGTCCACAGCGTCGGCGCCTTCGCGGGCAGGGACCGTACGTACCGGATCGTCGTCCTGACCCACGACAACCCCACCAAGGCGTACGGCGTCCGCACCATCGAACGCATAGCCCAGGTCGTGCACCGGGGCCTCGGACAGGGCCGCGGCCCCGGCCGCACGGCCGTCCCCGAGACGCCGGAGACGCCGGAAGCGCTGCTCAGCGAGGAACCGGACGGTTCGGCTCCGTACGGGCCGCTGCCGGGCTGGGACGAACCGGAGCCGGGCGCCACACCCTGACCGCCACGGCGTACGCGGCGAACCCGACGGCCAGCCCGGCCCCCGCCCCGAAGCACACGGTGGGAATCAGCTCCCACGGCTTGGCCCGCGAGCCCCAGTAGTCCCACCACCGCGTCGCCCGCTGCACGGCCGCCACCGCCGCGCAGCCGCCGATCAGAGCCCCCGCGAGCCACCGGTCACGCGCCGAGAGCACGGGCACCCCCACCGGTTCGGCGTCGGGCTGCCGCCGCAGGGCCACCATCAGGAACACCGCGATCACCACCGCCGCGAGCGCCGAACCGCCGTACTGCAGGTACCAGTACAGGGGCGAGCCCGCGATCTCCCGCCCGAGGACGGGCAGGACCCGCATGCCCCACCGGTCGAGATGCGTGAACGCGTCCCACACGACATGGGTGAGCGCCCCGGACGCCGCGGACACGTACCACCACAGGGCGAGCGAGGGACGCGGACGGGCGCGCGGCGCACCGCAGCGCAGGAAGGCGCCGATCCGCCCCTGCCGACTCCGTGGCAGCAGTGCCACCAGCGGCTCCCGCAGCACCAGCCAGGCACCCACGAGCGCCCAGGCGACCAGGACGTCGAAGGTGAAGACCCCGGTGAAGGAGTGCGTGAAGTCGCCGAACTCCATTGCCTCCGGCAGCACACTCGCCGCGTAATAGGTCATGTCGGGCGCGAACGAACCGGCCACGAGCACGGCCGGAACCAGCCGGCCCCGCCCGGACCCGTCGGCGCGCACCGCCGGCAGGACGGCCGCGGCATGGCTGAGAGTGAACGGCAACTGGGCTCCAAGCGAACAGTATTGACCGCACCGGAAAGCGCGAGGGTGGTGCCGAGCTCGTACGTCCTGGTCGTTCAGGGACGGACGGACCCGGCCGCCCCATGATCGGTGACGTCCGGGATGCGGAAACGGTTCCCGGATCCACGGCATGGCGAGGAGTCGCAGGGGAAGGACAAACGGGATATGGCCAACCGGTGAAGACCGGCTCCGAACAGGTGTCTGCGCGGCAGAAGTTGTCGTAGGGTCGCCTGGGTTGCCGTATGGGGGGCATACGGCCGCACGACCGGACAGCAGGGGAACGCGCGGAGCACGGACGGACGTCCACGGGAGGGGTTCACGCAATGGCGGCGCAATTCGGCAGGCGAGTCGTCAAGGGGGCGGCGACCACCGCCGTGGCCGCACTCGCGGTCGCGGCTCTGTCCGCATCCCAGGCCCCGGGTGTCACGGACACCCCCCAGGGCAGGCAGAACGCCAACTCCCAGCCCTCGCCCGACGTGAACGCCGACGACAGCGCGACCGGCAACTCGCCGTACTACACGGACCTCCCGCCGCTCAACACCCCGACGCCGTCCCCCAGCGCGAGCAGCGACACCCCCGGCGCGGCCGGTGACGCCGAAGCGGGCATACCCGCGACCGTCCTCGACGCCTACAAGAAGGCCGAGGCGTCGCTGGCGGGTTCCAAGCCCGGGTGCAACCTCCCCTGGCAACTCCTCGCGGCCATCGGCAAGGTCGAGTCCGGACAGGCCCGCGGCGGCAACGTCGACGCCAACGGCACCACGATCACCCCGATCCTCGGCCCGGTCCTGAACGGCGTCGGCTTCGCGCGGATCACCGACACCGACGGCGGCGCGTACGACGGGGACACCACCCACGACCGTGCCGTGGGCCCCATGCAGTTCATCCCCTCGACCTGGGAATGGTCGGGCCGCGACGGCAACGGCGACGGCAAGAAGGACCCCAACAACATCTACGACGCGGCCCTCGCGGCCGGCCACTACCTGTGCCGGTTCAACTGGGACCTGTCCGACAGCGCCGACCTCAGGCGCGCCATCCTCAGCTACAACAACTCGACGGACTACCTGAACACCGTCCTGTCGTGGCTGGAGTACTACCGCAAGGGCACCCACGAGGTCCCGGACGGCACGGGCACGCTGCCCTCCAACCGCAGCGACAACGGCACCGGCGGCGCGAGCCCAGGCCCGACCTCTCCGGCCTCCACCCCGCCCAGCAGCCAGAGCCCGGGCGGCGGCAGCACGAGCCCGAAGCCCAAGCCGCCGACCACGACCCCGCCCACGACGACTCCGCCCACCACGACGCCTCCGACGACCCCGTCGCCCACGCCCACCGAGACGGTGGACCACCTGGAGGACGCGGGCACCGGGAAGCTCACCGCGACCGCGGGCGACACCTTCGCCGAGAAGATCAGCGCCCGTACGGAGACCAAGGCGGGCAAGGCCGTCGCGAAGGTCCGGGTCCGGTTCACGATCACCGGCGACACCGACACGACCTTCACCGGCGGCGAGAGTGTCGCGACCGTCGTCACCAACGCCTCCGGTGTGGCGACCGCGCCCGCGCTGAAGGCGGGCGAGAAGACCGGCGCCTTCAAGGTGCGCGCCACCGTCGTCGGCCGTACCGTCTCGGGTCTCGACTACGCGGCCACGGTCACCGCCCGCCAGGCGGACGCCCTCGCGCGCACCGCCGACACCGCGCTGACCTGCGTCCCGGGCGGCGAGTTCGCGGACCAGGTCGAGGTGAAGGCCACGTACAAGGGCGCCGTCGCGGATGCGGTCGCCGCGACCGCCACGCTCATCAAGACGGCGGACGACGCCACCGAGAACGACAAGGGCCCCTACTTCAAGGACGCGGACGGCAAGACGGTACGCACCCTCGCGGGCCTCAAGACGGACAAGGACGGCCTGCTGAAGCTGCCGAAGCTGTACGCCGACGACACCGAGGGCACGTACCTGCTGCGGATCACCACGACCGGCGGGGCGACCCTGACCGTCGAGCTGAAGGTGGCGGCTGCCGCCTCGTAGGCCCGTAGACGCGTCGGCCGCGCCCCCTCACCCGTCGGTG
>NZ_JBHWZP010000529.1:0-4277 GCF_042728395.1 Streptomyces sp. NPDC060205 | reverse complement strand
CCTTTTCAGGGGCGCGGGGAACTGCGCAATCTTTTAGGGCTTTTAGGGGTGCGAAGCGCTAGCGCGACCGCTCGACCCGGCGTTCGTCCCACACCGGTTCCGTCGTCTCGCGGACGCGACCGTCGCTGCCGAACACCAGATACCGGTCGAACGCGCGAGCGAACCACCGGTCGTGGGTGACGGCCAGCACCGTCCCCTGGTAGGCCTCAAGCCCTTCCTGCAGCGCCTCCGCCGACTCCAGGTCGAGGTTGTCCGTCGGCTCGTCGAGGAGCAGGGCCGTGGACCCCTCCAGTTCGAGCAGGAGGATCTGGAAGCGGGCCTGCTGCCCGCCGGACAACCGGTCGAACCGCTGCTCCGCCTGCGCCGTCAGCTCGTACCGCCGCAGCCGCGACATCGCCGCGCCCCGGTCCTGGGCATGCTCGCTCCACAGGATGTCGAGCAGGGCACGCCCCTGCAGCTCGGGATGCGCGTGGGTCTGGGCGAAGTGGCCGGCCACGACCCGCGCGCCCAGCTTCCACTCCCCCGTGTGCGCCACGTCGCCGCCCGCCAGCAGCCGCAGGAAGTGCGACTTGCCCGAGCCGTTCGAGCCGAGGACCGCGACCCGTTCGCCGTAGAAGACCTCCAGGTCGAAGGGTTTCATCAGCCCGGTCAGTTCGAGCCCCTTGCAGGTCACGGCCCGTACACCGGTGCGTCCGCCGTGCAGGCGCATCGTGATGTCCTGCTCGCGCGGCGGCTCCGGCGGCGGGCCCGCCTCCTCGAACTTGCGCAGCCTGGTCTGCGCGGCCTGGTAGCGCGAGGCCAGCTCATGGCTGATGGAGGCGGCCTGGCGCAGGTTCAGTACGAGCTTCTTCAGCTGGGCGTGCTTCTCGTCCCAGCGCCGCCGCAGCTCCTCGAAGCGCGCGAAGCGCTCCCGGCGGGCCTCGTGGTACGTGGCGAAGCCGCCGCCGTGCACCCAGGCGTCGGCGCCGGCCGGTCCCGGCTCCACGCTGACGATCTTCTCGGCGGAGCGGGCGAGCAGTTCCCGGTCGTGGGAGACGAACAGGACCGTCTTCCGGGTCTCCCGCAGCTTCTCCTCCAGCCAGCGCTTGCCGGGGACGTCTAGGTAGTTGTCCGGCTCGTCGAGGAGCAGCACCTCGTCGGAGCCGCGCAGCAGCGCCTCAAGGACGAGCCGTTTCTGCTCGCCGCCCGACAGGGTCCGTACCTCGCGGAACTGCGCCTTGTCGTACGGGACGCCGAGCGCGGCCGTGGTGCAGATGTCCCAGAGCGTCTCGGCCTCGTACCCCTGGGCCTCGGCCCAGTCGGAGAGTGCCTGCGCGTACTGCATCTGCGCGGCCTCGTCGTCGACCGTCATGATGCCGTGCTCGGCGCGGTCCACGGCCTGCGCGGCCTCGCGGATCCGGGGCTGGGACACCGAAACGAGCAGGTCGCGCACGGTCGACTCGTCCCGTACGGAGCCCACGAACTGGCGCATCACGCCGAGTCCGCCGCTCACCGTGACCGTGCCGCCGTGCGGCTTCAGCTCGCCGGAGATCAGCCGCAGCAGTGTCGTCTTGCCGGCGCCGTTGGGCCCCACGAGCGCCACCGCGGCCCCTTCGCCCACCCGGAAGGAGACGTCGCCGAGCAGCGCCCTCCCGTCGGGAAGGTAGTACTCCAGGTGCGCGGCTTCGAGATGTCCCATGGTCGCGCATTGTCCGGGGCGGACGGGCGGCGGGGCAAACCGATATGCGCGCCGAAGGCCCGGTGGGGTAGACGATGGAGCATGACCGCTGAAGTAGACCTCACCGCCGCCGGAGCCGGCCATGCCCTGCTGGACCGGCTGATGGCCTTCGACCACCGCCTGTTCGAGGCGGTCGCGACCCGGCACTGGCCGGGCGCCGACCCGCTGCTGCCGAGGCTGAGCCGCAGCGCGAACCACGGGGTGCTGTGGTTCGGCGCGGCGGCGGCCCTCGCGGCGACCCGCTCGCCGCGTGCGCGCCGCGCGGCCGTGCGCGGGATCGCCTCGCTGGCCCTGGCGTCGGCCACGATCAACACGGTGGGCAAGCGCTCGGTGCGCCGTCCGCGCCCCCGCCTCGACGCCGTGCCGGTGATGCGGCAGCTGAAGCGGCAGCCGATCACCACGTCCTTCCCCTCGGGGCACTCCGCGTCGGCGGCGGCCTTCGCGACGGGCGTCGCCCTGGAGTCCCGGCCGCTCGGCGCGGTGGTGGCCCCGGTGGCCGCCGCGGTGGCCCTGTCCCGTATCTACACGGGCGCTCACTTCCCGAGCGACGTGCTCGCCGGCGCGGCGTTCGGAGTGGGTTCCGCCTTCGTCGCCCGCGCCCTGGTGCCGACGCGCGACCAGTTGCCGCCCCCCGGGCGTCCGCGGGCGGATGTGCCGGCCCTTCAGGACGGGGAGGGTCTGGTGCTCGTGGTCAACACCTCGGCGGGCACCGCGGACCGGATGCGCGCCATCGCGGACGCCCTGCCTCTCGCCGAGGTCGTGGAGTGCGAACCGGAGTATCTGCGGGCCGAGTTGGAGAAGGCCGCGGCCCGCGCCGAGGTGCTGGGGGTGTGCGGCGGCGACGGTTCGATCAACGCCGCCGCCACGGTCGCCCTGCGCCACGGCCTGCCGCTCGCCGTACTGCCGGGCGGCACGCTCAACCACTTCTCCAAGGACCTGGGCGTGGAGGACGTACGGGGCCTGAGCCGCGCCCTGACGGAGGGCGACGCCGTACGGGTGGACGTGGGCCGGTACGCCGCCGGTGACCAGGAGGGCTACTTCCTCAACAACTGCAGTCTGGGCGTCTACGCGGAGTTGGTGCGCGAGCGGGACCACTGGTCCAAGCGGATCGGCGGCTGGCCGGCCGGGGTGGTGGCGACCCTGCGTGTCGTGCGCGCGGGCCGGCACCCGCTGCGGACCGATTTCGACGGCAAGGAACGGCCGCTGTGGCTGCTGTTCGCCGGCAACGGCACCTACCACCGGATGGGGCCGATCCCGGCCCGCCGTTACGACCTCGCGGACGGTCTCCTCGACGTACGGGTCGTGCACGGCGGCCGTTTCCCGGCGGTACGCCTGCTGGCCGCGGCCGTGGCCGGACCGCTGACCCGGTCCCCCGTGCACGCGGCGCTCCGCGTCGGCGGCCTCCGCGTGCAGGGCGTCGAACCGGGCACACTGCTGGCCTTCGACGGTGAAGTCAGGCCGGTAGAAGGCGATGTAACGATCCAGAAGCTTCCGGAGGCGCTGACGGTCTACCGTCCGAGCGGCCCGCGCTGACCAGCCGTCAGTCCGTATCGCAAGACGGGGGTCTCACACTTCGACATGGCGACGTAGCGTTCCGGGTACTCCCGTACCGAGTGAACGGATGCCGCCATGCCGAAGGTGCCGAAAGAGACCGCCGTGTACACGCACGGCCACCACGAGTCCGTGCTGCGCTCGCACACCTGGCGTACGGCCGCCAACTCGGCGGCCTACCTCCTCGGCTCGCTCAAGCCGCACATGCGGATCCTGGACATCGGCTGCGGACCTGGCACCATCACCGCCGACCTCGCCGAACTGGTCCCGGACGGGCAGGTCACCGGGGTCGACCACGCGCCCGGCATCCTGGACCGGGCGCGTGCCACGGCCGCCGAACGGGGCCTGGAGAACGTCGACTTCGCCGTCGCGGACGTCCACGCGCTGGAGTATCCGGACGACAGCTTCTGTGTCGTGCACGCCCACCAGGTGCTGCAGCACGTGGGCGATCCCGTGCAGGCGCTGCGGGAGATGTACCGGGTCACGAAGCCGGGCGGTCTCATCGCCGTCCGGGACTCCGACTACGCGGCGATGACCTGGTATCCGCTGTCGCCGGGCCTGGACGACTGGCTCGACCTGTACCGGCGGGTGGCGCGCGCGAACGGGGGTGAGCCGGATGCGGGGCGGCGCCTGAAGTCGTGGGCGCTGGCGGCCGGCTTCCGCGCGAAGGAGATCACGGCCTCGGCGGGGACGTGGTGCTACTCGACGGCGGAGGAGCGGGCGTGGTGGAGCGGGCTGTGGGCGGACCGCACGGTGGCCTCCGCGTATGCGGCGCTCGCGGTGGAGGGGGGTCATGCGGACGTGGGGCGGCTGGAGGGGATCGCTTCCGCGTGGCGGGCGTGGGGCTCGCGGGAGGACGCGTGGTTCGCGGTCCTCCACGGTGAGTTGCTGTCCCGCAAGGGGGTGGCTTGACCCGTTGAGTTGCGTCTGCGGGCCGGTGGGGGTGGCTCGCGCAGTTCCCCGCGCCCCTCAAAAACGGGGCTGCGCCCCTGCTTTTGCCCCTTAGGGG
>NZ_JBHWZP010000528.1:0-4322 GCF_042728395.1 Streptomyces sp. NPDC060205 | reverse complement strand
CACAGCCTTTTCCCGCGGTATGTCACCGGAATCCCGGTCGTTCGTACCATCGTGGGAGGACCGGGATCAAGTGGTGGAGGAAAGCACCGCCAGGCGTGCCTGTTCCACGGGAGAGACACGCAGGGACCAGGCGCTCCAATTGGGGTGCTTGATCCGGCTCTTGTGCCTTCCGGTGCGGATGGTCCTCAGCTCGTTGTGGCTGATACCGGCCTTGTACTGGACCTCGTGCTTCGCGACGCCGGCGATCCCGGATGCCTCGGAGACGACGCCGTCGTTGTACGACGACACGGTGGTCCAGTCGGTGGTCCAGCCGGTTCGCTGGTTGGTCTTCGGCATGACCGTCCCGAGGCTCTTGAGGAACGCGCTCCTCGGCTTCATCTCCTTGCACTGCGCGAAGATCCTGCTGCAGGTGTAGCCCGCCTTGGTTCCGCCGTGCGGGGTGCCGAGCGTGACGACGTCCTCGATGTAGAGCTTCTTCGGGAAGCCCGGGGTGCCCTTGCTGCTGTGGTAGAGGGCGGCGCGGACGATGAGACCGCCCATGGAGTGGGCGACGACGTCGACCTTCTCGTTCTTCTTGGAGTAGTTGTCAGCGATGTAGTTCGCGAACACCTTGGCCACGGTGTTGAGAGACTTGTTGCGGGTGCCGTTCTTGTACGTGTACGAGCAGTTCTTGTCGCCCTTGTAGTAACCGAAGGTGAGCAGGTTGCCCTTCCAGTTCTTGTTCTTGAAATGCGTCCGGGCGGACGAGAAGTACTTGGAGCAGTCGTGCTTTCCGGTCGGCGCGAACCCGTGAACGAAGATGACCCGGTTGCCCGATCCGTTCGAGTGGCTCGGCGCCGCGCCGGCCGGCGTGACCGTGAGCATGGTGACGGCGAGTGCCAGCATCGCGGAAAGAAACAGCGTGAGCCGTTTCAATGACCTCTGCATGTGAATTCCCCGTGTTCTGTGGTGAGTTGTTCGTGCTGAACTCTTGGTCTGAAATTAATGGACCCACCGGAGTAACACATGTCACGTGAACGCGTGACAGCGCCGCCGTTCCCTCGGCCGGCCCCCGCGCCCGCCCTTGCCCCTCCACGCCTCTCCGCCTCTGTCCTGTGCGGTCGCGTTCGTCTACGCTGACGGACAGATCTCATCCGCAGGTGGGGGAAACACTGTGAGGAACGGGGCGCATCCCCTTGCCTTTCTCGGCGGAAGCGGGAATCCCTCCGGTGGACGCGTCCCCCCGACGCAAGGCCCCGCCCAGCTCCAACTCCGGCGCCGGTTCGCGCGCCTGGCCGCCGTCCTGCGCGCGGCCGGTGCTCTCGGCGCGGCCCTGGTGGCCGTGGTCGGCTTCGCACCGCCCGCCCGGTCGATGTGGGTGGCCGTGGCGGTCGTCGGACTGCTGCTGTGGAGCGGCCTGTTCACCGTACTGACGCTGAGGCCTCATCCTCGTACCTGGCTCTACGCCGGTGACACCGTCATCGTCGTGGCACTCTGCCTGGCGCAAGGCGACCTGGTCCCGGTTGAGGTCCTGGAAGCCAGCGCCGGCTCCGGATGGATCGACATGGTCGCCCGTACCGGAGTGCTCATCGCCCAGTTCACGCTGCGCCTGCCGCTGGCGGCGGCCTCGACGCTCGCCATCGCGGCCGCCCACGCGGTGGGCGCCGGCGTACGGGACGCCTCTGTGGTGCTGGTGCTCCAGGGGCTGCTCGCCGCCGCTGTCGTGGCCCTGCTGGAACGCGGAGCGTGCAGGGCGGACCTCGCGCTGTCCGAGGAGGCGTCCGCCCGAGCGGCGGAACGTGCCCGGTCCGCCGCCCGCACCGACGAGATGGACCAGCAGCGGCTGCTGCACGACACCGTGCTCGCCACGCTCACCATGGTGGGCACCGGCAGCATCACCCGTGGCTCTGCCGCGCTGCCGCAACGGGCCGCGGCCGACCTGGCCGTCATCGAGGGCCTGCAGGCGCACCCTCACATGGCACGCGCCACGGCGCACGGCCCGGCACCACTGGATGTCGCACTGCGGACCGTCGTACTGACACAGCACGTCGGCCTGCCCGCTTTGGACATCGAGTTCGACGTGCCGCCGCTGGACCTGCCCCACGAGGTCGTGGAAGCCCTCGCGCACGGTACCGGCGAGGCCCTGGCCAACGTGGCCCGGCACGCGGGCACCCGCGCCGCCCGGGTGACGGCGCGACATGTCGGGGAAGGGGGCGTCGCGGTCGAAATACGCGACAGCGGACGCGGGTTCGACCCCGCGGCCGTTCCGGCCCATCGGCGGGGTCTGCGCGAGTCGCTGCAGGGCCGGATGACCGCCGTGGGCGGCAGCGCCCGGGCGATATCGTCCCCCGGCTCCGGCACACGAGTCGAGCTGAGGTGGGAACCATGATTGCCGATGCGGTCGAGAAGGACACGGTGCACGACACCGAAGACGTCACCGAGGGCGCCGTTGCGAACGCCGTCGAAGATGCCGTCGAGGGCATGGTCGCCACCCGCTTCGGCAAGGTCGTCGACATCGGGCTGGTGGCGATCGTCGGCGTCTGGCACCTGGGCCTGGACTCCGTACGGGTGCTCAGGAGCTGGCCGGTGTACGAGCCGCCTGCCGTCGCCGCAGGTGCCTGGCTGGCTCTCACGCTCATTCAGACGATCGGGTCCGTCCTGCTGCTGCGTTCCGCGCTCGGCGCGCGCACCGCGCGGCTCCTCGCGGGGGCGGCGCTGGCCACCGGCGTCGCCGCCGCCACCGCGTACCCGCAGGGCGGGGCGATCAGCGACGCGAGCTGGGCGTGGAACACCGTGGGCTGGTTCGGCATGCTGCTTCTGATGCAGCGTCCGCTGTGGGAACTGATCACCCTGCTCGGCGCCAACACGGCTGTCACGGTGGGTTTCCTGGCCGCCGACGGCGCACTCGATCACGTCACCCTCTCCCGCCTGCTGGCCTCGGTGTACGTCACCGCCGGTATCCAGCTGACCTTCGCGTATCTGGTGAGGCAGCTCAACGACGGTGCGCGGGAGGCCACCGAGATCGCCACCGCGCAGGCGGAGCTCCTCGCCCGGGCCACGGCCGACGAGACCGTGCACACCGAGCGCCGGCGCCGCTACGCGTACCTGCGCATGAGGGTGGAACCGTTGCTGCGAGGCCTCGCCGAAGGCCGCCTGGATCCGGGGGACGGCGTGGTACGCCGCCGCGCGGCCGTCGAGGCGGCCCGCCTGCGCAGGCTGTTCGTGGAGACGGACGACACCCCGCACCCGCTCCTGCACGAACTGCGGGCCTGCGCCGACGTCGCCGAGCGGCGTGGCGTACGCGTCACGCTGCTGAGCTACGGCGAACTGCCCGACCTGCCCTCGCCCGTCCGCCGTGAACTGGCGGAAGGGGCCCTGCTGGTCCTGGCGACCGCTGCCACCCGGGCCCGGTTGACCGTGGTGTCCACACCAGAGGAGGTCGCGGTGAGCGTGGTGGCCGACGCACCGTCTGAGACGCATGTGGAACCGCCGAACCTTCTCATCACATCCTCCATGTACGACCAGGAGGAGGAACAGCTGTGGTGGGAAACCCGGTGGCCGTTACGCCCGGCTCCCTGAGCGTTGCCGTCGTCGACGACCACCCCGTAGTCATCGAAGGCATCCAGGCCTGGCTGTCCCAGGAGCCGAGGATCTCGGTACGGCAGACCGGCGAGGCCGTGGATGTGCAGCCTGGTGTCGTGGACGTCCTGATTCTCGATCTGAACCTGCACGGCCGCCTCGTGGTCGACGACATCGCCACGCTGGCCGCGGCTGGTCAACGGGTCATCGCCTTCTCGCAGTTCACTGAGCAGCGGGTGGTCCTCGAATCGCTGGAGGCCGGCGCGTGCGAGTTCGTCGCGAAGAACGAGGGCCGGGCGCACCTCGTGAACGCGGTGCTGGCAGCGGCGGGCGACAGGCCCTATGTCACCCCGACCGCCGCCGGGGTCCTCGTCGGCGACCGCGGGGCGAGCCGGCCCCGCCTCTCCTCCCAGGAACGTACCGCTCTCCTGTGGTGGTTCCAGTCCATGTCGAAGGCCTCGGTGGCCCGGCGCATGGGTGTCTCGGTCCACACAGTGGACATCTACATCCGCCGGGCACGAGTCAAGTACGCCCAGGTCGGCAGAACCGCCCCGACCAAGGCCGACATGCTGGCCCGGGCCATCGAGGACGGCCTGGTGACCCCCGACGACATCACGAGCTACGAATCAGCGGCCTTCAACGAGAACTGAACCGGACGACGCGGCGCACACGGCGAGGGCTTCGTCGAGCCGGACGTGGTGGCGTACGAAACGGGTCCCGTGACCCCCGGGCGGACCGAGGCCGGGTGCACTGGGCGTCACCAG
>NZ_JBHWZP010000527.1:0-4329 GCF_042728395.1 Streptomyces sp. NPDC060205 | reverse complement strand
GCCTGGGCAGTAGGGGCGCGGGGAACTGCGCGGGTGACCCCCACCGGCCCGCACCCGACGCACAACCGGAGTCAACCCGGTTCACCGTTCGAGAAACGCGAACAACCCCTCCCACCTGCCCACGATCTCGCCCGGCGCATACCGCTGAATGTTCACCCGGGCCCGCTCGCCCATGCCGTCCCGCAGCCCCTGGTCGGACATCAGGGTGTCGAGCCGCCGGGCCAGCTCACCCGTGTTGCCGAGGCCGGCAAGGAGCCCGTCCACCCCGTCGTGGACGATCTCCCGCACCCCCGGCGCGCAGTCGAACGCCGCGCACGGCACCCCCATCGCCATGGCCTCCATGAGCGCGAGCGGAAACCCCTCGCCCCGCGAGGACAGCGCGAACACGGAACCGCCCCGCAGCGCCCCCGGCACATCGCTCGTCCGCCCCATCCAGTCCACGCAGCCGTCGAGCCCGAGAGCCGTGCACTGCTTCTTCAGCATCTCCTCGTCCTCGCCCGAGCCGTAGATCCGCAGCCGCCAGTCGGGGTGGCGCGGCGCGACCTCCGCCCAGGTGTCGAGGAGCATGTCGATGCCCTTCTGGTCGTGCAGCCGCCCGATGCTGACGACGACCTTCTCCGTACGGGCCGACGGCACCTCCGGCATGAACGGCAGCGGATTCGGCATGTACGAGGCGTTGTTCAGGCCCTGCCCGATCCACAGGTCGGCGTCCTCGCGGGTCAGCGCCAGCATGCGGTCGACGTCCCGGTAGTGCCTGCGCACCCGGTGGAAGCGCGAGGACGCCTTGGAGTACGCGTACGACTCGTGGCTCATCCCGATCACGGTCAGGCCGTGGGTGTCGGCCCGGGCGACCCACTCCATGGCCCACACCTGCGTGACGATCACGACCGCGCCGGGCCGGGCCGTCCGGAAGAGGGCGGTGAGTTTCGTGGCCTCCTCGCGCATGCTCGCCTCGCGCGCGCGGCCGGGCCGCGGCGGCTGTCCGGCGTACAGGGTCGTCGTCGGGTACGGAAGTTCGCCGAGTTCCTGAGGCACCTCGGACGGTGTGATGCCGACGACGTGGACGCGATGGCCGCGCCCGGTGAACAGCCGGGCCATCTGGTGCGACCAGCTGGTCACCCCGCCCAGTTCGTCGACGCTGTTGGAGACGAAGAAGACGTCCCGGCACGGATCCGCGGAATCCGCGGTCGCGGGGATGCCCTGGTCGGTCTGGGCGGTCATGCGCGCCTCCACTGGGCGAAGAACTGGTCGACGATGCTCCGCGCGGCGGTGCCCGTGTCGTACTCGCCGAACTCCGCGACGAAGCCCTCCCGCGCCTCCCGGTACTTGACCACCTGCTCGTCGAGGGAGGCGAGGGCCACGTACAGCTCCTCCTCGGTGCGCACGACCGGCCCCGGGGCGCGTTCGAGGAGGTCGAAGTAGGTGCCACGGCCCTCGTGCACGTACTCCTCGTAGTCGTGGGCGAAGAAGAACAGCGGCCGGCCGAGGAGCGCGTAGTCGAACATCACGGACGAGTAGTCGGTGATCAGGCCGTCGGCGAGCGCGAGCAGCGGCGTCACGTCGTGGTGGGCCGACACGTCGAGGACGCGTCCGCGCACGGACGGCGGGAGCACGACGTGGTTGAGGTAGTGCGAGCGCACCAGCAGGACGTACCGGTCGCCGAACGCGTCGGCGAACCGCTCCACGTCGAAGGGCAGCTCGAACCGCCGCTGCCTGCCGCCGTGCTGCCGGAAGGTGGGCGCGTACAGCAGGACGGCCTTGTCGTCGGGGATGCCCAGCTCGGCGGCGAGCGGCCCGCGCTCCCGCACGCCGGTCTCCTCCTCCCGCTTCCGGGCCGCCACGAGCGCGTCGTTGCGGGGGTAGCCCACGCGCAGCAGCGTGCGCTCCTTCAGACGGAACGCACGGGCAAGGGTGCGTACGTCGTGCTCGGAGCGGATCAGGAACCGGTCGAAGCGGTCGAGGACGCGCTGCTGCTCCTCCTGCGCGTCCCGGGTCCTGAGCTTCCACTCCGCTTCGTCGAAGCCCATCCGCTTGAGCGCCGACCCGTGCCAGGTCTGGATGTACGTGGTCTGGGGCCGCTTGGTGAGCTTCAGCGGGTAGCTCTGGTTGTCGACCCAGAACTCGGCCCGCGCCAGCGCCTTCAGATAGGGCAGCGACCAGCGGCGTACGAGGGTCGCGTCGGGCGGGAAGCCCTCGGGGCGGCCGGTGTACGACCACACGGCGTCGAAGGCGAGGTCCTGGCGCCGCATCTCCTCGTAGAGCGCCCTGGGGCTGTCGCTGTACTGCCGGCCCAGATGGCTCTCGAAGACGACCAGGCCCTTCTTCACGGGCAGCCTGCTGAACACCTCGTGATAGACGCGGATCTTGGTGGGGCCCGAGGTGAGCTTCTTGCGGACCGTCCTCGCCTTGCGGTAGCCGGACTTGGCGAGCCGGCCGGGCGCTCCCCGCATCCCGCGTCCGACGAGCGCGTCGACCTTCTCCCGGGTCGGGACCCGGAAAGCGAGATGGCCTCGCGCGGAGACCTCGGGCTCGATGTGGTCGGCGACCAGCCGGGTGAGCCGCGGCCGGACGGGCGACCGGCCGACGGCCAGACCGGGCTCGGAGGCGGTGAGGCGGGTGGTGGTGCGCACCCCGTCGACGTCCAGGCGCAGTCGTACGTCCCACACGGCGTCCACGACACCGAGGGGCCGCAGGCCGCGCGCCAGGTCGACCGATGCCTCCCAGGCGATGAACTCGCCCTCGTGCCGCAGCGTGCGGACGGGAAAGCGGAAGGTCTGGAAGCGCACGCCCTTGCGGCGGGCGCCGAACTCCAGCTCACCGGTGAGCCGCGCGCCGGGCGGGACGACACCGAGGGGATTGGTGATGCGCCCGGCGAGCCGGACGGTACCGGCGGCGCCGGGGGTACCAGCGGCGCCGGGGGTGCCTGCGGTACCCGCTCTCTCCTCGTACCCGGTCAGGACATTGCGCAGGAACATCTTCTCGACGGGTCTGACGTGATAGCCGAGTCCGGTGACATCGAGAACGTGCCGAGCGAAGGCCCTCTCTCCTCCGTCACCGTCGCTGTCGCTGCCGTCGATGTGCTCGGCACACCAGTAGACGCGGCCGTCGCGCTCGGCGAGCGGTGAGGAGATCTTGTCGCGGTTGGTGAGGGTGTCCACGGCCGGCAGGAGGTTGTCCCAGTCGCTCTCGCGCAGCAGATAGGCGCAGATGGCGTGGATGGGCTCGACCTCGTCGAAGGCGGCCCGGTCGACGGACTCCAGATAGCCGCGCGCGATGGCCGCGAACTCCTCCCGGTAGGCGGCGTCCCGGAACGGCAGGTCACGCAGATGCAGCACCAGGTCGTGCTTGAGGAACTTGACGTCCTTGAAGAACTTCAGCTCCGCCAGCCCCCGCTCGGCCAGCAGCCGGTCGACCCGCCGGTGGATCTCCATGCGGTGCGCGAAGTTGGCGATCTCGGCGCGGCGGTTGCTGATGGACTTCGCCGCGGCCTTGTCGAGGACCCGCCAGTCGTAGACGCGGTTCGGGATGAGGGTGATCCTGCGGGCCGCCGCGTACGCCTGCGCGGAGAAGAGCAGGTCCTCGTAGTGGATGCCGACGGGGAACTCAAGCCGCTCCCTGACGAGAAACTCCCGTCGATAGCACTTGTTGGTGGACAAGGTGTCGAAGACCAGCAGGTCGGGCAGTTCGGAGATCGACTCCAGGGTGCGGGTGCGGGTGTACAGCCAGGGATACCACTTGACCTCCTTGCCGCCCCGCGAGTCGACGTGGACCCGTACGCACAGCCCGGACACGAGGTCGGCGCCGGTCGTCTCGGCCGCCTCCAGCATGTTCCGGCAGGCGTTGCGTTCCAGTACGTCGTCGCTGTCGAGGAAGACGACGTACGTGCCGCGCGCCTCGGCGATCCCGCGGTTGCGGGGCGCTCCGCAGCCTCCGCTGTTCTCGTCCAGCCGGAAGGTCCGTACGCGTCCGGGGTGCCGCGCGGCGAGCCCGCGTGCGACTTCGTACGAACGGTCCGTGCTCCTGTCGTCGACGATCACGACCTCGACGTTGCGCAGCGTCTGCTCCAGCACGGAGTGGACGGCTGTGTCCAGCCGGGCCTCGTCGTTGTAGACGATCACGACAACGGAGATGTCAGGGCGATCCTCGTTCATCCTATTTACCCTAAGTGCGCCCTAGGGATCCCCACACAGGGGCTAGGCCGTACAGGGGCATGCCCTCGCCCCCGCCGCCCCTACCCGTTCCCGTCCACGCATGGGGGCTGCGCCCCCTCGCCCCCCTTGATCGCGCTGCGCGCTCGTCCTCAAACGCCGGACGGGCTAGTAGTTAGCC
>NZ_JBHWZP010000526.1:0-4355 GCF_042728395.1 Streptomyces sp. NPDC060205 | reverse complement strand
CCGCACGACGGGGTGCGGCCCTCCGCGCTTGCCGCACCCCTGAGAGGCGAAGGCCGGGACGCAGCCCCGCCTTCGAGGGGCGCGGGGAACTGCGCGACCGGCCCCCACGCACCCGCACAGGACCCGTGACCCGCGGATCCCGGGCCGGGCCGCGGCGGGCCCCGGGTCCTGCCCGGTGGTCAGCGCGGGCCGGACGCAGGGGCCCCTCGGCGCAGACCGGGCCGGGGCACACCCGAGGCCGGCGCCACGGAAGGCGTCGCCGAGGGTGCCTCCGAAGACACATGGGACGGCGGCAGGGTGAGGGCGAACTCCGTGCGGCCCGGAACGCTCCGCACGTCCGTACGGCCGCCGTGCGCCGCCGCGATGGCCGCGACGATCGCCAGGCCCAGCCCGGAGCCGCCGTCGGCGGGGGTGCCCCGGGAACGGGAGCTGTCGCCCCTCGTGAAGCGTTCGAAGACCGCGGGCAGCAGGTGCGGGGGGATGCCGGGCCCGTCGTCGCGGACGCGGATCACGCAGTGGGCCTCCGTAGCCTCCACCGAGACGACGACCGTCGTGCCCGCGGGCGTGTGCACGCGCGCGTTGGCCAGCAGGTTGGCCACCACCTGATGGAGGCGGGCCTCGTCGCCCAGGACGAGCGCGGGGGTGTCGAGGAGCAGCGCCAGCTGCCAGTCGTGGTCGCCGCCCGCCGCCCGCGCGTCCCACACCGCTTCGGCGACCAGCGCCGCGAGGTCCACCTCGGCCGACTGGAGCGGGCGCCCCTCGTCGAGCCGGGCGAGCAGCAGCAGGTCCTCCACGAGGCCCGTCATGCGCGCCGATTCGGCGGAGATCCGCCGCCAGGCCAGCGCGGGCTCGATCCGCTGGGTGCCGCGGTTCATCAGCTCCGCGTACCCGGCGATGGACGCGAGCGGTGTACGGAGTTCATGGCTGGCGTCCGCGAGGAAGCGGCGCATGCGTTCCTCGCCGCGCTGGCGTTCGGCGAGCGAGGACTCCACATGGTCGATCATGCGGTTGAGCGCGGCGCCGACCTGCCCGGCCTCGCTGCCGGGGTAGGTGTCCCGTTCGCGTACCCGGGTGAGGCCGGTGACCGCGCCCCGGCCCAGCGGGACCCGCGAGACCTCGACGGCGGTGGCGGCCACCCGCCCGAGCGGCCGCAGCTGACGGCGTATCACCACGGCGCAGACCACACCCGCGGCGGCCAGGCCGAGAGCGCCCGCCACGGCCTCGATCAGGACCAGACCGCCGATCATGTCCTGTACGTCGTCCATCGGGAGCCCGGTCAGTACGGGCACGCCGTCGCCCGCGATGGCGGTCACGCGGTAGGTGCCGAGGCCGGGGATCGTACGGGTGTGCAGGGAGCCGTCGGTGGCGATGCCGTCCAGGGCGGCGCGCTGGGCGGCGGTGAGGGTCCGCTGCGTACCGTCGTCCGTGACCACCTGGGCCGCGATGACCTGCCCGGTCCCATCCGCATCCGCATCCGCATGCACAGCGGCAGCGGTGTCGGCATCGGCAGCGAAGCGGGCGGCGAGCGTGCCGACCGCCTGTCCGCGTTCGTTGAGGAAGCCGAGGTCCGTGTCGTCGCCCGTGCGGCGCTGCAGTCCGCCCTGGCTGCGTTCGGCGGCGTCGGTGACGCGCTGGTCGAGATTGCCCATCAGATAGGCACGCTGGGCGAGGACGGTGGTGAGCGCCATCGCCGCGCAGACGACGACCAGGGTGACGCCGATGAAGAGCAGGAGACGGGTGCGCAGGGAACGCCGCTCCGGCAGGCGCGGCCTCATCTGCCGTCCCCCGGCGGTCTGATGGCGTACCCGACGCCCCGAACGGTGTGGATCATCGGCGTCCGCCCCTTGTCGATCTTGCGGCGGAGGCTGGAGATGTAGACCTCGACGAGGTTCCCTCCGCCGTCGAAGCAGCTGCTCCACACACGGTCGAGTATCTGTGTCTTGCTCAGCACCTGGCGCGGGTGGCTCAGCAACAGGCTGAGAAGGTCGAACTCCTTGGCGGTGAGCTGGACGCGCGTACCGTCGCGGTGCACCTCCCGGGTCTCCCCGGTCAGTACCAGGTCCCCGAGGGCCAGCACCGAACCGCCGGGCCCGGCGTGCTCGGCGCCGGCGCGCCGCAGCAGTCCGCGCAGCCGCAGCACGACCTCCTCCAGGGAGAAGGGCTTCGTCACGTAGTCGTCGGCGCCGGAGGCGAGGCCGTCGATACGGTGTTCCAGCGCGTCGCGCGCGGTGAGCATCAGGACGGGCAGCTTCGGGTTCTCCTGGCGCAGCCGGCGCAGGACCTGGATGCCGTCCAGGTCGGGGAGCATGCCGTCGAGGACGACGGCGTGCGGGGCGCGGGCGCGGGCCATGCGCAGCGCGGAGTGGCCGTCCGCGGCGGGGTAAGGGCGCCAGCCTGCCTCCGTGACTGCCGCGCAGAGCAGTTCGGTCAGACCTGGTTCGTCGTCGACGATCAGTACGCGTACAGGCTCGTTCCGGGTGCCAGACATGTGGTGATGCTGTCCCATTCGCCTGGGAACTCCCTGTGCCCCACCTGAGCCGGAGCCGTGCGTCCGCGCATCCGCGCATCCGCGCCACCGCTGAGAGGTGCGGGCCCACTGTGGCTGGTCGCGCAGTTCCCCGCGCCCCTGAAGGGTGCGGGTTCGTTGTGGCTGGTCGCGCAGTTCCCCGCGCCCCTTGAGTGGTGCGGGTCCGTTGTGGCTGGTCGCGCAGTTCCTCGCGCCCCTGGGCGGTGCGGGCAGCCCCCACGCGCCCGGACCCGCCCCCCTCACTCACTTCAGCTGAGCCTCAGGTTGTCGTCCCACCGTCGTGTCACGTGGCCGTCCGGCAGGGGCAGGTCCATGACGGAGAGGGGCTGGACCGTGGAGGAGAACGCATCGGTCGCGATGACCGGGCCGCACACCGGGGAACCCGCGGCGCGGGAGCCGCAGACAGGCCGTCAGGCTCACGCGAGCCGACGCAACTTCATGCGCAAGGTCTTCTTCGCCGGCGGCGCCACCGCCGTCGCGACGATGGGCGGCGCCGGCGCCTGGGCCGCCCTGGCCGCGGACGAGACCGACGCGACCGCCGCGGCCACCCCGAGCGGCACCGCCACCGGCGCCCCCACCGGTGCCCCGAGCGGAGGTCCGGGCGGAGCCGGAGGCCCCGGCAACCAGTCCATCACCGAGGACTTCTTCGGCCTCACCACCGACGGCAAGAGGATCGACGACCTCTTCACGGTCCACTCCGAGGGCGTCACGACCGCCCCGGTGATCGCCGCGGCCAACGCCTTCCTGGCCCAGCTGAGCGATACGCAGAAGTCGTCGACGCAGTTCACCGTCCACTCCACCGAGTGGCGGCTGTGGAGCAACGTCGACGCGTACGACCGCCAGGGCGTCTCGATCGCCGACCTCTCCGACGAACAGCAGGCCCTCGGCAAGGCCCTGCTGAAGTCGGCGCTCAGCGCCGACGGCCTGGAGACCACGGAGAAGATCCGCAGGATCAACCAGGCCGCGGGGGAGGCGATCGACAACACGGACTCCTTCAACGAGGAGGCCTTCTACTACACGGTGCTCGGCACGCCGTCCGCCACCGAACCCTGGGGCTTCCAGTTCGACGGGCACCACCTGGTCATCAACTACTTCGTGCTCGGCGACCAGGTCGTCATGAGCCCCTGCTTCTGGGGCTCGGAGCCGACCGAGATCGAGATCGACGGCACGACCGTCTCCGTGTGCAAGGAGGAGGTCACAGCGAGCCTCGCCTTCATCAACTCCCTCACCGAGGAACAGCGGACGGTCGCGGTCGAGTCCACGGCCAAGTCGAACGAGTCCATGAAGGCGGGCGCCTTCGCCGACAACACCGTCCAGGAGTACACCGGCATCCGCGGCTCGGCCCTCACCGCCGCCCAGAAGCGCAAGCTCCTCGGCATCGTCGAGGCCTTCACGGGCCGGGCCAAGGCCGACGTCGCCAAGGCCCGACTCGCCGAAGTGCGGGCCCACTTGAACGACACCCACGTCACCTGGGCGGGCGGCATCGAGGACGACTCGGCCTTCTACGTCCGGGTGCACAGCCCGGTCGTCTGGGTCGAGGTCGACTGCCAGGCCCCCGGCCCGCTCGCGGGCGCGTACGGCGCCTCGCAGGGCAGCGGTGCCACCCAGATGCACGTCCACTCCGTCATCCGCACCCCGAACGGCAACGACTACGGGAAGGAGCTCCTGCGACAGCACTACCTGACGTCCCCTCACCACCGCTGAGGGCCCCGACGCCCCCGGGCGTCCGAGAGTCACCCGTCATCGTGAGGGCCGCACCCGTCCGGGTGCTGGCCGCACCCGGGAGCCGGTTTAATTTGACATGGGCCCCGCTACGGTAGACCGCAAC
>NZ_JBHWZP010000525.1:0-4415 GCF_042728395.1 Streptomyces sp. NPDC060205 | reverse complement strand
GTCGAGTCCGCCGCCCCCGTGCATACGGCTCTCAATTGGAGGGTCGGGCTCTTCTGCGGGAGCCCTACGCGGCGGACTTTCGACGTACCGGCACGGCCCGCTCCCTGGTCTCGTCGACGGGTGCCGGTCATCCGACCCGTCGACCGGTGCGGGGATGGAGAGAGGGCGGGCTACTCCAGCCGTCCCCGTGAGCGGTTCGGCTCCAGCGGCGGAGCCGTGATGCTGCCGTGTGTGAGGCATTCCGGCCGCAGACAGCCGGGCGGGGGCTTGCGCACGGTCGCGAGGGCGATCACCGCGCCCACCACGAGGATGCCCGCGCACAGGGGCATGGCCCGCCGGAACGCGTCGTCGAAGGCGTCCGCCGACCGGTACGCCTCCTCGCCCATCCCGGCCAGCAGCGGCAGCGCGGCCACCGCGACGAGACCGGCGGCGCGGGCCGCCGCGTTGTTGATGCCGCTGGCGAGCCCCGCCCGGCCGGTGTCCACGGAGGCCAGCACGGTCGCGGTGAGGGGCGCCACCAGCGTCACCATGCCGGTGCCGAGCACCAGGACGGCGGGCAGCACATCGGCCGCGTACGAGGCGTCCTCGCCCACTCGCAGCATCAGCAGCATCCCGCTCGCGCACAGCAGCGGGCCGACGGTGAGCGGGATGCGTGGGCCGATGCGCTGGGCCAGCTCGCCCGAGCGGGCCGACAGCAGCAGCATCAGGACCGTGGTCGGCAGCAGCGCCGTACCGGCGCCGAGGGCCGAGTAGCCGGCCACGACCTGGAGCTGGACCGCGGAGAGGAAGAAGAACCCGCCGAAGGCCGCGTACACGCACAGGGTGACGACGTTGACCGCGGTGAACTGGCGGGACGCGAAGATGTCCAGCGGCATCATCGGGTCGGGCCGCCGCTTCTCCACGGCCACGAAGGCGACGCCCGCCGCGACCCCGGCCGCCGCCGTCACCGCGACGACGGGCACCGAGCCGCCGGGCGCCTCGATGAGGGCGTACGTCACCAGGGCCAGCGACAGTGCGCCGAGGGCGGCGCCGAGCACGTCGAAGCCGCGCCCGTGGACCCGGTCGTCCTTCGACTCCGGTACGTGTCTCAGGGCGATCGGGGCGCACAGCAGGGCGAGCGGCACGTTCAGCAGGAACACCCAGCGCCAGCCGGGGCCGTCCACCAGCCAGCCGCCCAGGAACGGGCCGACCGCCGCGCCGATACCGCCGAACCCGGACCACAGGCCGACGGCCCGCGCCCGGTCCTCGGGGTGGAACGACGCCTGGATGAGGGCCAGCGAGCCGGGCGTGAGCAGCGCCCCGCCGACGCCCTGGAGGGCGCGGGCGGCGACCAGCACCCCCGCGTTCGGAGCGAGCCCGCACAGCAGGGAGGCCGCCGCGAACCACACCACGCCGACGACGAAGACCTTCCGCCGCCCGAAGCGGTCACCCAGGGCGCCGCCCAGCAGGATGAGGCCCGCGAGGGTCAGCATGTAGGCGTTGACGGTCCACTGGAGGCCGGCCAGGTCGGCGTCGAGGTCGCGGCCGATCGTCGGCAGCGCCACGTTCACCACGGTCGAGTCGAGCATCGCCATGCTGGATCCGAGGACTGTGGTCAGCAGGATCCACTTGCCCGTGGAGGAGGACATCCGGACGGCCGGGGACGGCGCCGGAGAGGAAGCCGGGGACGGCGCCGGGGAGGAGGCCGGCGACGGGGCCGGGGACTCCTTCGACGGGTCCGGTGGGGGCGTTGGGGCAGCCATGTTCCGGATCATACGGACATACGGCGGGGCCCGGCCGTCCCTGTGGACAACCGGGCCCCGCCTACGCGAACAGGCGCTTACTTGATCTTCGTACCCGTGGAACGCAGGTGGCCGCAGGCCTGCGTGACGCGCGCGGCCATCGAGCCCTCGGCGAGCTTGCCCCAGGTGCGGGGGTCGTACGTCTTCTTGTTGCCGACCTCGCCGTCGACCTTCAGGACGCCGTCGTAGTTGCGGAACATGTGGTCCGCGACCGGGCGCGTGAACGCGTACTGGGTGTCCGTGTCGATGTTCATCTTCACGACGCCGTTCTCCAGGGCCGTGCGGATCTCCTCCTCGGAGGAGCCGGAGCCGCCGTGGAAGACGAAGTCGAACGGGGACGGCTTGTTGTACTTCGCCGCCACGCCCTCGTTCAGCTCCTTGAGGAGCTCGGGGCGCAGGACGACGTTGCCCGGCTTGTAGACGCCGTGCACGTTGCCGAAGGACGCGGCCAGCAGGTAGCGGCCCTTCTCGCCCAGGCCCAGGGCCTCGACCGTACGGAACGCGTCGTCGACCGTCGTGTAGAGGGAGTCGTTGATCTCGTGCGAGACGCCGTCCTCCTCGCCACCGGTCGGGGTGATCTCCACCTCAAGGATGATCTTCGCGGCGGCGGCGCGGGCCAGCAGCTCCTGGGCGATGGCCAGGTTGTCGTCGAGGGTCTCCGCGGAGCCGTCCCACATGTGGGACTGGAACAGCGGGTTCTGCCCGGCCTTGACGCGCTCCTCGGAGACCGCGAGCAGCGGACGTACGTACCCGTCGAGCTTGTCCTTCGGGCAGTGGTCCGTGTGCAGGGCGACCG
Organism: Streptomyces sp. NPDC060205; assembly: GCF_042728395.1. NCBI lineage: Bacteria > Bacillati > Actinomycetota > Actinomycetes > Kitasatosporales > Streptomycetaceae > Streptomyces > Streptomyces sp. NPDC060205. The sequence continues at coordinate 1,838 of NZ_JBHWZP010000525.1, read as the reverse complement.
TGACGTCGTACTTCGTGGCGACGATGTGCGCGAACTCGGCCAGTGCCACCGCGCCGGTGACCATGTCCTTCTTGTACTGGCCGCCCAGGAACTCCGCACCGCCGGTGGAGATCTGGATGATGCCGTCGCTCTCGGCCTCCGCGAAGCCGCGGAGCGCAGCGTGCAGGGTCTGCGTCGAGGTCACGTTGATGGCCGGGTAGGCGAACTTGCCTGCCTTCGCCCGGTCGAGCATCTCGTTGTAGACCTCGGGGGTTGCGATGGGCATCTGTCCGCTCCTTGTATGTGCGGGTGGCGTTCTGCTGAGAACCCTGACCTAGGGGGCGACGTCATCGTCGGCCCCATCTTTCCAGACATGACCGGATGCTCCGGCCCCCCTCGGTACTCGCTCAGGCGAGACCGAGTTCGTCCTTGGAGTACGCGAACAGGTACGGGACGCCGGCGGCTTCCTGGATCTTCTCCGCGGCGCCGGTGGCGCGGTCGACGATGGTCGCCACGGCGACGACCTCCGCGCCCGCCTCGCGCACGGCCTCGACGGCGGCAAGCGGGGAGCCGCCGGTCGTCGAGGTGTCCTCGACGACGAGCACGCGGCGGCCCGCGATGTCCGGGCCCTCGACCCTGCGCTGCAGGCCGTGCGCCTTCGCCTCCTTGCGGACGACGAAGGCGTCGACGCGCCGGCCGCGCGCGTGGGCGGCGTGCAGCAGGGCCCCGGCCACCGGGTCGGCGCCCATGGTGAGGCCGCCGACCGCGTCGAAGTCCAGGTCCGCCGTCAGGTCGAGCAGCACCTGGCCGACCAGCGGGGCGGCCTCGCCGTCCAGGGTCACCCGCCGCAGGTCGACGTAGTAGTCGGCCTCGATCCCGGAGGAGAGGGTCACCTTGCCGTGCACCACGGCCTTGTCCTTGATCTGCTGCAGCAGCTCGCCACGCACGTCGTCGCTCATGGGGGTCAGCTTAGAGGCGGCGCCAGGTCCAGGTGGTGGCGGCTTCCAGGGGGTCGATGGGGGTGACCAGGCGGGGCGCGGTGTTGAGACCGTTGGGCGGGCCGGTCTGCGGCTCCACGCACACGGCGGCCTCCTGCTCGTCGTACACGACGACCCACTGCTCGCGGCTGGCCACGTTCAGCTCCAGCCGGCCCGGCCAGGTGAGGGTGACGTCGACGCCGTCGGGCATCCCGAAGCAGTCGTCCCAGGGGCCGGGAAGGGGGGCGATCCGGTGGCCGGTCGGCAGATGGTCGTCGCCGCGCTCCTCCTGCCAGTCGGCGCGGAAGTCGACGCGCACGCCCTCGTCTTCCCCTTCCCCTCCCGCCAGGGTGCGGTTGAACCAGGGGTGCCACCCGATCTGCGCCGGAAAGGAATCGCCGTACGTCTCCACCGCCATGGTGAGCGTCAGGGAGTCCTCGGTCAGCTTGACGACCTGGGTGACACGGCCGGCGTACGGCCAGGGGTCGACGAGGTCGTACGTGATGACGGCCTCGTCGGCGCTCTTGCGGGCGATGCGCCAGGCGGCGTCGCGGGCGGTGCCGTGGATGGCGTGGGGTGGGGAGTTGAGGGGGAGCTGGTGGGGGGTGGAGCCGTTCAGGAAGCGGCCGTCCCTGGTGCGGCCGCACCACGGGACCATGGGGAAGCAGCCGAACTTGGGGCCCTGGCGCAGCAGTTCGACGCCGTCGACTTTCAGTCCGCCGATCCGTCCGCCGTTGCCCGGCTGCACGGTCGCTTGCGCGTCGCCGGCGGTCAGCGTGATGTCTTCGTTACTCACGCGACGACCCTACGGGGTGCAACCCGCCATCCGGGCCCCAGCCCCCGATCCCGGGTCACGCACCCCGCAAGGGGCAGGTGCCCCGT
>NZ_JBHWZP010000524.1:0-4439 GCF_042728395.1 Streptomyces sp. NPDC060205 | reverse complement strand
GGGCCTAGGTACCTAGGGGCGCGGGGAACTGCGCAAAGGGGGCGAGGGGGCGCAGCCCCCATGCGTGGACGGGAACGGGTAGGGGCGGCGGGGGCGCAAACCCCCATGCGGTGACGGGCGCGTCGGGGGTTCGGGGGCGGAGCCCCCGTGGAGGTCAGGACACCGGGTGCATCCAGTTGTGGGGGTCCTTCGACACACCCCGCTGGATGTTCAGCAGCGCCTCACGCAGCTTCAGCGTGACCTCCCCCGGCCCGCCCCCACTCTGCAGCCACTCACCGCCCGCACTCTTCACCGTACCGACGGGGGTGATGACCGCCGCGGTCCCGCACGCGAACACCTCCGTGAGCGTCCCGTTCTCGGCGTCCCGCCTCCACTGGTCGCTGGAGATCCGCGCCTCCTCGGACCCGTACCCGAGGTCGCGGGCGACCGACAGGAGCGAGTCACGGGTGACGCCCTCCAGGATGGACCCGCTGAGCGTGGGCGTGACGATCCGGTCCCCGTACACGAAGTACAGGTTCATGCCGCCCAGTTCCTCGACCCACTTGTGCTCGACCGCGTCGAGGTAGCAGACCTGGTCGCACCCCTTCGCCGTGGCCTCCGCCTGCGCGAGCAGGGACGCGGCGTAGTTGCCGCCGGTCTTCGCGTCCCCCATGCCGCCGGGAACGGCCCGCACCCGGTCCTCGGACAGCCAGATGGAGACGGGCTTCACACCGCCCGGGAAGTACGCCCCGGCGGGCGACGCGATGACGATGAAGAGGTACTCGTTCGCGGGCCGCACCCCGAGACCGACCTCGGTGGCGATCATGAACGGCCGCAGGTAGAGCGACTCCTCGCCGCCGTGCGCCGGCACCCACGCCTTGTCCTGCTGGATCAGCGCGTCGCAGGCCTCGATGAAGGTCTCGACGGGCAGCTCGGGCATGGCCAGCCGACGGGCGGACGACTGGAAGCGCAGGGCGTTGCGGTCCGGACGGAACGTGGCGACCGACCCGTCGGGCTGCCGGTAGGCCTTCAGCCCCTCGAAGATCTCCTGCGCGTAGTGCAGGACGCTCGTCGCGGGGTCGAAGGAGAGCGGACCGTACGGGACGAGCTGGCCGTCGTGCCAGCCGCGGCCCTCGGTCCACTTGATCGTCACCATGTGGTCGGTGAAGTGGCGGCCGAATCCGGGGCTGGCCAGGATCGCCTCGCGCTCCGCGTCGGACAGCGGGGACGAGGAGGGCTTCAGCTCGATCGTGGGCGTCGTCATGAGTGGTTTGTCCTTCACCGGTTGTGTGTGACGGGCCGCGCTCACGCCTGTACTGCCAGTGGCCAGTGTTAGGACGTCCGAGCATGTCGTCATTTCGCGGCTCCGCGTTCGATTATCGCGCGAGATGAGCCGAATGGGGCACCACCCCTGCCACGTATGTCGTGGACGTCGCGGAGGGGGGCGAATCGGTGTGAATGCGGCCCAGGGATTGATGGTGACACCCGGCGGGGCATACGAAAAGCCGCCGGGTGCGGAAGCGACCCGGCGGCTTGGGGTGGTACCGGCGGGTCAGCCGGATACTCGGGCGGCGAGCGCGTCGCCGATCTCCTCGGTGGTACGGGTGGTGGTGCCGCGCTCCGCGAGGTCGGCGGAGACGGCGTCCTCGATGCGGGCGGCCTCGGTCTCGTAACCGAGGTGGCGCAGCAGGAGGGCGACCGACAGCACGGTGGCGCTGGGGTCGGCCTTGCCCTGGCCCGCGATGTCCGGGGCCGAGCCGTGGACGGGCTCGAACATGGACGGGAACTCGCCGCTCGGGTTGATGTTGCCGGACGCGGCGACGCCGATGCCGCCGGAGACGGCCGCGGCGAGGTCGGTGATGATGTCGCCGAAGAGGTTGTCGGTGACGATCACGTCGAAGCGGGCGGGGTCCGTGACGAGGTAGATCGTCGCGGCGTCCACGTGGATGTAGTCCGTGGTGACCTCGGGGAACTCCTCGGCCACCTTGTTGAAGGTGTTCGTCCACAGGTGGCCCGCGAAGGTGAGCACGTTGTTCTTGTGGACCAGCGTGAGCTTCTTGCGGGGGCGGGCCTGGGCGCGGGCGAAGGCGTCGCGCACGACGCGCTCGACACCGAAGGCCGTGTTCACGGAGACCTCGGTGGCGACCTCGTGCGGGGTGCCCTTGCGGATCGTGCCGCCGTTGCCGGTGTAGGGGCCTTCGGTGCCCTCGCGGACGACGACGAAGTCGATCTCCGGCTGGCCCGCGAGCGGGGTGGCGACACCCGGCAGGAGCTTCGACGGGCGCAGGTTGACGTGGTGGTCGAAGGCGAAGCGGAGCTTCAGCAGGAAGCCGCGCTCCAGGACGCCGGAGGGGACCGACGGGTCGCCGATCGCGCCGAGCAGGATGGCGTCGTGCTGCTTCAGGGCGTCGAGGTCGGCGTCGGTGAGGGTCTCACCGGTGGCGCGGTAGCGCCGGGCGCCGAAGTCGAACTCCTTGGTCTCCAGCTTCACATCCTGCGGGAGGACGGCGGAGAGGACCTTCAGGCCTTGGGCCACGACTTCCTGGCCGATGCCGTCACCGGGGATCACTGCGAGATCGATGCTGCGAGACATGTCGGCACCCTACTCCCCGTCCCACGGGATGACATGGGCCGTCCGGCATACGGACAGGGGTGGAGTGGAGCCGGGCTGCCGGAAGGTGTCCGGGGCGGGGGCCGCGCATCAACCCGTCAGCCGCCGTTCACCTGTACGTATGGCGGATGTCGGCCCGTGATGGGAAGTTCACCACCATGACCGCGCCTCCCATGGGGACACCCCCAGGACCCCCCGTCCCCGACGTCGGCATCCCGCCGCGGCTCGCACGCCGGATGAGCATGGCGGAGCAGTACGAGTACCTGCGGACGAAGTTCACCCGCCGCCGCGCCCTGGTCAGCGCGGGCGCGGTGGCCGGCGGACTGCTGGCCGGCTGCTCCGGCCCGGGGTCCGGTTCGGACGCGGCGACCCGCTCCCCCTCCCCCCTGTCCGGCGGCTCCACCCCCACCGAACGGGTGGACGGCGCGGTCGTCACCCCCTTCGGCCGCCATCTGGCCTTCGGCGCGGACCCGAGGACCCAGATGCGGATCTCCTGGCAGGTGCCGCTCACGGTCAGGAAGCCGTACGTGCGGGTGGGGCTGAAGCCCTGGGAGCTGAGCCGCAAGATCGAGGCGGAGGTGCGCGACCTGCACACCCCAGGGCTCGACGGCGTACGGCTCGCTCTCGACCAGTTCTATCTGCACGCGGCGCTCGACGGTCTGCGGCCCGGGACGACGTACTACTACGGCGTCGGCCACGAGGGGTTCGACCCGGCGTCCAAGGAACGGCACTCCACGGTCGGCTCGTTCACCACGGCGCCCGCCCGTGCGGAGAAGTTCGTGTTCACGGCCTTCGGCGACCAGGGCGTCACCCCGGACGCGCTCGCCAACGACAAGCTGATCCTCGGCCGGGAGCCCGCCTTCCATCTGCACGCGGGCGACATCTGCTACGCGGACGTGACCGGCCACGGCAAGGAGTCGGACATCTACGACCCCACCGCCTGGGACCTGTTCCTCAAGCAGACGGAGACGGTCGCGAAGACCATCCCGTGGATGGTGACGACCGGCAACCACGACATGGAGGCCTGGTACTCGCCGAACGGGTACGGCGGCCAGTCGGCGCGCTTCTCGCTCCCCGGGAACGGCTTCGACGCGAAGAACGCCCCGGGCGTCTACTCCTTCACGTACGGCAACGTCGGGATCGTGGCGCTGGACGCGAACGACGTGTCGTACGAGATCCCCGCCAACAAGGGCTACTCGGAGGGCCGGCAGACGGCCTGGCTCGACAGGCGGCTCGGGGAACTGCGCGAGGACGAGGGGATCGACTTCGTCGTGGTCTTCTTCCACCACTGCGCCTACTCGACGTCGACCCACGCCTCGGACGGCGGCGTACGGGACGCCTGGCTGCCGCTGTTCAGCAAGCACCAGGTGGATCTGGTGATCAACGGCCACAACCACGTGTACGAGCGCACCGACGCGGTCAAGAACGGCGGGGTGGGCAAGCCGGTGCCCATCGGCGCGTCGACCGATCCGACACGGGACGGGATCGTGTACGTCACGGCGGGCGGCGCGGGCAAGAGCCTGTACAGCTTCCCCTCAGGGGTGAAGGACAGCTACGAGGGGAAGATCGTCGACCGCGAGTCCGTGGACACCTACCACTGGACGAAGTCGAAGAACCAGAATCCCGACACCGTGGAGTGGTCGCGGGTGCGGTACACCGGCTACTCCTTCCTCTCCGTGGAGGCGGAGGCGGGACCGGCCCCGCGGCTCACGGTGTCGGCGCTCGCCGAGAGCGGCAAGCGCATCGACCACTTCGAGGCGAGCCCCGTACGGCTGGTCTGGCTGGCCGCACACCGCTCGCGGGCCGCGTTCACGGCGGGCGTCGGCATCGAGTACGAGTCGTTCCTGCG
>NZ_JBHWZP010000523.1:0-4449 GCF_042728395.1 Streptomyces sp. NPDC060205 | reverse complement strand
AGGTTCTTTAGGGGCGCGGGGAACGGCGCGCTCAGCCACGATGCACCCGCGCATGCCACACAGCGCCAGCCAGGCACTTAAGGGGCGCGGGGAACGGCGCGGCCAGCCACCACGTGCCCGCACATGCCACGCAGCGCCCGCCCAGGAACGTGCTCACAGCCCCCGCGTGCTCGCCCGCACAACCAACCGCGTGGACAACTCCGTCCGAGTCCCTTCAAGCTGCTCCCCGGCCATCAACCGCACCAGTAACCGCAACGCAACCCCCGCCATCTCGGCAACAGGCTGCCGGACGGTGGTCAGCGCGGGTGATGCCCACCGTGCCTCGGGCAGATCGTCGAACCCCACCACACTGACATCGTCCGGCACGGACACCCCCCGCTCCGCAAGCGCGCGATACGCGCCCAGCGCCATCCGGTCCGAGCACACGAAGACGCCCGTCGGCGGCTCCGGCAGATCGAGCAGTTCCAGCATCCTGCGCTGCGCGGACCCCTCGTCGAGCCCGCCGTACCGCAGGTACTCCGCCCGATGCCGCACCCCCGCCGCCGCGAGCGCAGACCGGTACCCCGCGACCCGCGCACCCCCGCACGTCTTGCGGCGATGCCCCGCGATGACGGCGATCCGTTCATGGCCGAGCGAGAGCAGATGCTCGGTGGCGAGCACCCCGCCGTGCCAGTTGGCCCCGCCGACCGACACGACCCCCGCGGGCGGTTCGAGCGCGGGGTCGATCAGCACGAACGGAATCCGGTGCTGCTCCAGCCAGGCGTACTGGGACACGGTCAGTTCGGCGAGGTGGAACAGCACCCCGGACGACCCCCGGGTCGCGAGCTTGTCCAGCCAGCCGCGCTCCGGCCGGTCGCCCCGCGTCGGGGTCAGCCCCGCCGAGACGACCACCTCAAGCCCCGCGTCCTGCGCCGCCTCCTCCACCCCGTGCAGGACCGCACCCGCCCGGGAACTCTCCAGCGAGTGCACGACGAGGTCGACCAGCCCCGGCGACTTCGCCGCGTCGAACCGGGGTCTGCGCACGTAACCGAGCCGGTCGAGTGCCTCCGTGACCCGGCGGCGGGTCTCTGGTGCCACGTCCTCACGGCCGTTGACCACCTTCGAGGCCGTCGGCACGGACACCCCTGCCGCGCGGGCGACGACCGCGAGGGTCGGCCCCGCCACGCTCCCGGTACGCACCATGGAGCCCACCTCTCCGGCCCCGTCCCGAGGGCCCGCGAAAGTTTCGGGTAGAAAGCGCTTCCTAACAGTGTTCTCTACAGTAAGGCCGCCCGAACTCACCGTGGAAGAGCGGGTACTCGGTGGAATTCCACGGATCCGAAAGTCTCGAAATGCCGGACATACTGGTCGTGCGGGGGTTCCCCGAGCCGTTTCAGGAGCGGTTCCCCGAGCGGTTCGGGGCGGCCGACACGTCCGGCTTGAGCACCCCGGGGCTGCGGAACAGGAGGGTTCTGTGATGCGCTGACCGTGATGCGGTGCAGCGCGGTCCGCGAACGCGGCTCGTCGCGGTGAGGAGGGGTTCGAATGGGCGAGGGACCTGTGACGGCCGAGGATTCCACCGGGGCCGGGTATCCCGTGGTCGGCACCCCCTACGGGGCGGTGCGGGGCCGTTACGAGAACGGCCTCGCCGTCTTCCGGGGCATCCCCTACGCCGCCCCGCCCTTCGGCCCCCGCCGCTTCCGGCCGCCCGTCCCGCCCGAGCCCTGGACCGGCGTGCGCGACGCGGGCGCCTTCGGCCCGACGCCGCCCAAGCCGCCGTACTCCGAGGCCTTCGCGAAACTGCTCGCCGACCCGGTCGTACCGGGCGACGACTGCCTGAACCTGAACGTGTGGACACCGGAGCCGGGCCCCGGCGCCCGCCTCCCGGTCATGGTGTGGATCCACGGAGGGGCGCTGACCCGGGGCTCGTCCGCGATCCCGGTGTACGACGGCCGGTCCTTCGCCCGGGACGGCGTGGTGTGCGTGTCCATCAACTACCGCCTGGGAGTGGAGGGATTCGGCCTCTTCCCGGACGCCCCCGCCAACCCGGGCCTGCGCGATCAGCTCGCCGCACTGGAGTGGGTACGGGACTCGATCACGCAGTTCGGCGGCGACCCGGACCGGGTGACCGTCTTCGGCGAGTCCGCCGGGGCGATCAGCATCGGGGCGCTGCTGGCGAGCCCGCGCGCCGAGGGACTGTTCCGGCGGGCGGTGCTGCAGAGCGGCGCGCCCGAGGTGACGGAACGGGACAAGGTGCGGCGCCTGGTGCGGCGGATGGCGGCCAGGCTGAGGATCCCGGCGACCGCGCGGGCGTTCGCCGTCGCCGACCGCGCCGCCCTGGCCGCGGCGCAGGCGGAGGCCGGCCGCCGGGCGAGCCCGATCGTCGGCGGGGCCGCGTTCGGCATCGTCGTCGACGGCGATCTGGTGCCGCGCGACCCGCTGGAGGCGCTGATCGAGGGCGATGCGGCCAAGGATGTGGAACTGCTCGTCGGCTGGACCAGCGAGGAGTACCGGCTGTGGCTCGCGCCGACCGGACTCGTCGAACGCCTGGACCGGCTCGGCCCGGTCGCCCTGACCGCCGCGAGGGCCCGCTGCCGCTGCGGTCCCGAGGTGCCGCGCGGCTACCGGCTGGCCCGCCCCGGGGCGGGCACGGCCGATCTGGTGGGGCAGCTGGTCACCGACTTCCTCCTCCGCGTGCCGCTGCACCGCCTCGCCGACGCCCACCGGGCGCGCTCGCACGTGTACGAGTTCGCCTGGCCGTCGAACGTACCCGGCCTCGGTGCCTGCCATGCCCTGGAGCTGGGCTTCGTCTTCGACACGGTCGGCGTACCCGAGGCGGAGAGGCTCGCGGGTCCCGGCGCGCCGCAGTCCCTCGCCGACGAGATGCACGCGGCCTGGGTACGGTTCGCCGTCACGGGCGACCCGGGCTGGCCCGCCTGGGACGACACGCATCCCGTACGGGTCTTCGGCTCGGGCGGACCCGAGATCGTACGGGGGCATCGGGACCGGGAGATGGCCCTGTGGGAGAGCCGGGCCCCGGCTCCCACCCGTGTCGAGCGTGCCCCGGCGTCACCCGGGCCGGGCGCGGCGCCGAGGACGGTGGTGGGGCGGCTCCGCAGGCCAGGCGCCATGCGGAGGATCTGACGGCGGCGCACCTCGCCCGAAGCTGCCCGAGCGGCACGAGGTGCCCGAATCGCGACCTGGGCCGCGGCTGCGTCAGCGCTCGGTCGTCGCCGACTTCCGCCGCGACTCCCGTCCCTTGGCGCTCGCGGTGCCCTTGGTGCTCTCCGGGCGCCGGGTCAGGACCAGCGGGCCGCTCTCGGTGATGGCGACCGTGTGCTCGGAGTGGGCGGTGCGTGAGCCGTCGGCCGAGCGGATCGTCCAGCCGTCGGGGTCGTACACGATCTTGTCGGTGCCCGCGGCGAACCACGGCTCGATCGCGATCGTCAGTCCGGGACGCAGCTTCCAGCCGCGGCCGGGGCGGCCGTCGTTGGGGATGTGCAGTTCCTCGTGCATCGTGCGGCCGATGCCGTGGCCGCCGAATTCGAGGTTGACCGGGTAGCCGTACTCCTTGGCGACCCCGCCGATGGCCGCCGAGATGTCCCCGAGCCGGTTGCCCGGCAGTGCGACCTCGATCGCGGCCTCCAGGGCGACCTCGGTGGCCTCGATCAGCCGCAGGTCCTCCGCGGCCGGGGTGCCGACGACGACGGACAGGGCCGAGTCGGCGGCCCAGCCGTCGACGGTCACGGCCATGTCCATGGTCAGCAGATCGCCGTCGCGCAGCTTGTAGCTGTGCGGCAGCCCGTGCAGTACGGCGTCGTTGACCGAGAGGCACACCACGTTGCGGAACGGGCCCTTGCCGAACGAGGGCTCGTAGTCCCAGTAGCAGGACTCCGCGCCGCGCTCCTTGATCCGGCGGCGGGCGTGGTGCTCCAGGTCCATCAGGTTCACCCCGACCGCCGCGAGGTCACCGAGTTCGCCCAGCACCTGACCCAGGAACTGTCCGGTGACGTGCATGCGCTCGATGTCTGCGGGAGATTTGTGCTCGATCACTGCGTTCCTCGATTCCCCGGGGCGGCCGACCGGTATATTTATACCAGAGGGTGGGGTGGTTGCCCGCCGGACGCGACCGCCTCTAGCATGTGCGGATGGTCCGCCATCCGCTCGCCCCAGAACAGATCGAGGCGGGCCGTCGTCTCGGGGCGGCATTGCGCTCCGCCCGGGCCGGCCGCAGTCCCGCCGAAGTCGCCGCGGCGGCGGAGATCTCGCCCGAAACACTCCGCAAGATCGAGACCGGCCGCATGCCGACGCCCGCGTTCGGCACGATCGTCCGGCTCAGCGAGGTCCTGGGCGTACCGCTGCCGGAGCTCGCCAGCGTATGGCGCACCGACCCCGCCCTCAGCGCGGCCTCCTGATCTCCTGATCCTTTTCTCTCCTGGGTACGTCTTCGCCCCGCTCACAGAAGTGAGC
>NZ_JBHWZP010000522.1:0-4531 GCF_042728395.1 Streptomyces sp. NPDC060205 | reverse complement strand
GATTCTCGGGTGCGGGCCTCAGCCGTGTGTACGGCCGGTGGGGACCTCAGTCCTCGCCGAGGTACGCCTTGCGGACGGATTCGTCGGTGAGGAGGTCGCGGCCGGTGCCGGAGAGCACGATGGAGCCGACTTCCATGACGTGTCCGTGGTCGGCGAGGGAGAGCGCCGCCTGGGCGTTCTGCTCGACGAGGAGGATCGTCGTGCCCTGGGACTTGAGTTCCGCGATGGTCGCCATGATTTTCTGCATCATGATCGGCGAGAGGCCCATGGAGGGTTCGTCGAGCATGAGCAGTTTCGGCTGGGACATCAGGGCGCGGCCCATGGCGAGCATCTGCTGCTCACCGCCGGAGAGGGTGCCCGCGGCCTGCTTGCGGCGTTCGCCGAGGATGGAGAAGAGGTCGTAGGCGCGCTGGATGTCCTTCTCGATGCCTGCTTTGTCGTTGCGCAGGAAGGCGCCGAGGCGGAGGTTGTCCTCGATCGTCATGCGGGGGAAGATGTGCCGCCCCTCGGGGGAGTGCGCGAGTCCGAGGGAGACGATCTGGTGGGCCGGGGTCTTCTTGAGTGACTTGCCCTGGAACTTGATCTGGCCGCCGACGGGCTTGAGGAGGCCGGAGAGGGTGCGCAGGGTGGTCGTCTTGCCGGCGCCGTTGGTGCCGATGAGGGTGACGACCTGGCCGGCGTCGACCTTGAAGGAGATGCCCTTGACGGCTTCGATCTTGCCGTAGGCGACCCGGAGGTCTTCGACTTCGAGGAGTGCGGTCATCGGTCGGTCTCCTTGCGGGGCGCGGCGTCGGCCTGTGCTTCGGCCGCTTCGACCTCCGCGACTTCGGCTTGGCCGGGTGCGTCTTCGTAGGGTTCGCCGAGGTAGGCGGCGACGACGCGTTCGTCTCCCTGGACGGTGGCGCTGTCGCCTTCGACGAGTTTTTCGCCTTGGACGAGGACGGCGACGCGGTCGCAGAGGTTGAAGATGAAGCGCATGTCGTGCTCGATGACGAGGACGGCGATGCCCATGTCGCGGATGGCGAAGACGAGTTCTTCGGTGGCGCGGGTTTCCTGGGGGTTCATTCCGGCGGTGGGCTCGTCGAGGAGCAGGAGGCCGGGTTCGCTGGCGAGTGCGCGGGCGATTTCGAGCTTGCGCTGTTCGCCGTAGGGGAGGTTCCTGGCGAGGTGGTCGCGCTTGCCGGCGAGGCCGATGAACTCCAGGAGTTCCATGGCGCGTTCTTCGGAGGCTTTTTCGGCTTTCTTGAAGCCGGGGCCGCGCAGGAGTGCGGACCAGAGGCCTTCTTTGGTGCGGGTGTGGCGGCCGACGAGGACGTTTTCCAGGACGGTCATGTTGGAGAAGAGACGGATGTTCTGGAAGGTGCGGGCGACGCCGGCGGCGGTGACTTTGAAGGACTGGGACGGCAGGACCGTGCCCTTGTACCGGACTTCTCCCTCGGTGGGGATGTAGAGGCCGGTGAGGCAGTTGAAGAAGGTGGTCTTGCCGGCGCCGTTGGGGCCGATGAGGCCGACGATCTCGCCGCTGTTGACTTTGAGGTCGACGTTGCGTACGGCGGTGAGTCCGCCGAAGCGCATGGTGACGCCGCGTGCGTCGAGGACGGCTTCACCGGGGGTGGCGCCGGGGGTGGCTGCCTTGGTGGTGGTGTCGGTTGTCATCGTGGTCAGGCCCCTGCCTTGCTGAGGACTGTGGGCGCTTGGGCTTCCTCGTGGAATTCGAGCTGGCGCCGCCGGTTGGGGATGAGGCCTTCCGGGCGGAAGCGCATCAGCAGGACGAGCGCGAGGCCGAAGGCGAGGAGCTGGTAGTCGCCGAGGAACTGGAGCTTGGCGGGGATGAGGTAGAGCAGTGCGGCGCCGACGAGGGGGCCGCTGATGGTGCCCATGCCGCCGAGGACGACCGCTGCGAGGAGGAAGGCCGAGTTGGGCGGGACGACGTGGGCGAACTGGTACTGCTCGGGTGTCACGGTGTAGGTGACGTGTGCCTGTACGGATCCGGCGAGGCCGGCGAGTGCGGCGCCGAGGGCGAAGGCGATGAGCTTGACGCGGAAGCCGTTGATGCCCATGGCGAGTGCGGCGGTCTCGTCCTCGCGGATGGCGACCCAGGCGCGTCCGATGCGGGAGTCTCCGCTGCGGCGGAAGACGATCACGACGATGAGCGTGATGAGGAGCATCAGGAAGAAGTAGTTGGCGAAGCGCGCGATGGTGAAGCCGGCGATGGTGTGTTCCTGGCCGAAGTCGAAGCCGAGGATGTTGAGGTTCGGGATCGACGAGATGCCGTTGGAGCCGTTGGTGATGTCGGGTCCGCTGGTGCCGTCCATGTTGAGGACGCCGATGCGGAAGATCTCGCCGAAGCCGAGGGTGACGATGGCGAGGTAGTCGCCGCGCAGTCGCAGGGTGGGGGCGCCGATGAGGACGCCGAAGACCATGGCGACGGCTGCGCCGAGGAGGGCGGCGGCCCAGAACGGCAGGTGGATGTCGAAGGGTGAGGAGGGGGAGCCGGAGACCATGGCCGCGGTGTAGGCGCCGACGCCGAGGAAGGCGACGTATCCGAGGTCGAGGAGTCCGGCGAGGCCGACGACGATGTTGAGGCCGAGGGCGACGGTGGCGAAGATCAGGATGTAGACGCCGATGGTCGCGTACTGGTCGTCGGACTGGGTGAAGGGGAATGCGGCGGCGGCGACGAACGCGCCGAGCATGGTGATGTTGCGGTGTTTGGCGGTGAGGGCGGAGACGCGGTTGACGAGTCCGGCCTTGGCCGCCGCGGCGAAGCCGAAGCCCGCGGTGATGAGGAAGCCGACGAACTGTTCGTCGTACTCGGTGCCGATGCCGTAGGTGAAGACGATCAGGCCGAGGCTGAGCGCGGCGACGATGATCAGGATCTCGGCGTAGGCGGGGAGTTTGTGGGCCGGTGCCTTGGTGGTGCCGGAGGCGAAGGCGGCCTTGACGACGGTGCGGTTGTGGCGTGCCTTGTGGCGGAACTGCTCCCAGGCGGTGTCTTCGGGGTCGAAGGGGTCGGGAGCGGGGTGTTCGAAGGGCAGTGAGAGTGCGCCGAGGAGGGCCGTGAGGGTGGCTACGGCCGCGACCCAGCCGCCGGGTTCGAGGTTGGCGAGGCCGCCGAGTTCGGAGCTGATCGCGAGGATCGTGTACCAGGCGGTGGCGAACGCGGCGAGTGCGGCGAGCTTGATGGCGCTGTCGGCGCCGGCGGGGGTCAGCCAGCGCAGGCCCTTGATGCCGTAGGAGGCGAGGGCGAAGAGCGTGGTGAGGATGCCGCCGATGAGGACGAGGACCTGGAGGCCGCCGGGGTAGCCGTAGTAGGTGAGGTCGCCGGGGAAGGCGGAGGTCCAGGTCCAGGCGAGGAAGGTGGAGATGATGGTGAGGATGCCGCCGCCGGTGGCGAGGGCGCGTCCGATGTGGGGCGGGATGCCGATGAGGCCGGTGGTGTTGCCGGTGGACCCCTTGGCGGGTGTCTCGGGCGTGCTGGTCTGTGTGGTCATCGGTGTCACGCCCTGTCCGCGACGCGCTCGCCGAGCAGGCCTTGTGGCCTGAAGAGGAGCACGAGGATGAGGAGTACGAAGGCCCAGACGTTGGCCCAGGACTGGCCGCCGAGCTGTTCCATGCCGGGGACGTCGGCGATGTAGGCGGTGGCGAGGGTCTCGGCGAGGCCGAGGACGAGGCCGCCGATCATGGCTCCGTAGATGTTGCCGATGCCGCCGAGGACGGCGGCGGTGAAGGCTTTGAGGCCGAGGATGAAGCCCATGCGGAACTGGACCTGGCCGTACTTGAGGCCGTAGGCGACGGCTCCGACGGCGGCGAACACGGCGCCGAGGGCGAAGGCGACCACGATGATGCGGTCGGTGTTGATGCCCATGAGCTTGGCGGTGTCCGGGTCCTGCGCGGTGGCCTGCATGCCGCGGCCGGTGCGGGTCTTCATCACGAAGAAGGCGAGGATGGCCATGCTGATGGGGGCCGCGATGAGCAGGAAGATGTCACCGGTCTGGATGGTGACGTCGCCGATCTTGAAGGGGCCGCCCTCGATCTCGGGGAAGTTGATGGACTGCTTCGCGTCGGGGTACCACGCCCACACGGCCTGCTGGAGTGCGAGGGAGAGGCCGATGGCGGTGATGAGCGGGGCGAGGCGTGGCGCGGTGCGCAGCGGCCGGTAGGCGAACCGTTCCGCTCCCACGGCGACGGTGGTCGCGGCGATGACGGCTCCGAGGAGCATCAGGGGCAGTGCGATCCACATGGTGGTGCCGTCGGGCAGTACGTACAGGTAGACCGTGAGTGCGCCGAAGCCTCCGATCATGAAGATCTCGCCGTGGGCGAAGTTGATGAGCTGGACGATGCCATAGACCATCGTGTAGCCGATGGCGACCAGCCCGTACATGGATCCCAGTAGCAGGCCGTTGACCAGCTGCTGCGGCAGTTCGTTCACCGCATGTCCTCCGAGACGTTCGGATAGTCGAGGGGTGTGACCGGATGTGAGTGCGCGCGGGGCGCTTGTACTGCGGCGCCCCGCGCGGCTCAGGTGGTGGGG
>NZ_JBHWZP010000521.1:0-4537 GCF_042728395.1 Streptomyces sp. NPDC060205 | reverse complement strand
GGCTGGAAGACCAGCCCGGCCGACGTGGGTGTTGCGCGAGGCGGGAGGTTATTCGGACTTGATGGCCGTCAGCATGTTGAGTTTGGAGGCGCGGCGGGCGGGCCATACCGCGGCCAGCATGCCCACGCCGGCGGCCAGGGCGAGGAAGAGCGCCAACCGGCCCCAGGGCATGACCAGTTCGTACGTCGGAAGTGAGGGGGCGATCAGTTCGCCGGCCGCCCAACCGAAGAACGTACCGAGGCACAGGCCGAGGACCGCGCCGAAGAGCGAGATGACCAGGGACTCCAGGCGCACCATGCGCTTGATGCCCTTGCGGTCCAGGCCGATGGCGCGCAGCATGCCGATTTCGCGGGAACGCTCGAAGACCGACATGGCCAGGGTGTTGATGACGCCGAGGACGGCGACGATCACGGCCATGGCGAGCAGTCCGTAGAGCATGTTCAGCAGCAGGGTGATCGCCTTGGCGATGTCGTTGGAGATGTCCTGCTTGTCCTGCACGTTGATGGCCGGGTTGTCGCCGAGCGCTTTCTGCAGCGCATCCTTCGTGGCCTGGTTCGGGCCGTCCTCGGTCTTCACCATCACCTTGTTGTCGGTGACGTCGGCCATGTGCGCGGAGAGCACCGCGCTGTCGATGAGGATTCCGTTGAGCAGGGAGTTGCCCTCGTAGACGCCTGCGACGGTGAACTGTTTCCTGGCGCCGTCCTCGAAGGTGACCGGGACCTTCGATCCCGCGTGCCAGTTGTTGTCCTGGGCGGTGTCGTCGTCGACGACGATGGTGGTCCCGGTGACCTCGGAGAGTGAGCCGGAGCTGAAGTCGACCGAGATCATCTGGCCGATGGTGTCGCCGTCGACGCCGGTGAGCGCTGTCGTGTCGCCGTCGACCAGGGCCGGAGAGGTGCGCTGGATGCTGGTGGCGGTGACGCCGTCGGTGCGCTTGAGGGTCTTCTCCACATCGGGTGACAGGCCGGTGGCGCCGATGGCGCCCAGGGAGACGACGTAGTCACTGCGCAAGGAGCCCGCGGCCATCTCGTCGATGCTCTTCTGCACGCTTCCCGCGATCACGGTCAGGCCGGTGATGAGCGTGAGGCCGATCATGAGCGCGGAGGCGGTGGCGGCGGTGCGGCGGGGGTTGCGCACCGCGTTCTGGCGGGCGAGTTTGCCCGCGATACCGAAGACGCGCAGCACCGGCGCGGAGGCGGCGATCATCGGCCGGGACAGCAGCGGGGTGAGCACGAACACGCCGATCACCAGCGCGCCGGCGCCCAGCCCCATCGGTGCCTTGGCGTCGCCGCTGCTCATGCCCGTCGCGGCGAGAATCAGTGCGACACCGCCGCCGGCGAGGATCGCGCCGATGGTGTTGCGTACGACGAGGCCGCGGCCGCTCGGAGCGGCGTGCACGCTGCTCATCGCGGCGATCGGGGGGATCTTCGCGGCACGGCGGCCGGGCAGCCAGGCGGCGAGGACGGTGACGACGACGCCGACGACGAGCGCGGCGAGGACGGTGGTCGAGGAGACGATCAGTGGCCCGTCGGGGACCGTGGAGCCGGTGGCGCCCAGCAGCGAGCGCAGTGACGCGCCCAGTCCGATGCCGGCGAGGAGACCGGTGACGGCGGCGACCGAACCGACGACGGTGGCCTCGATCAGCACCGAGCGGGTCACCTGGCGGCGGCTGGCACCGACCGCGCGCATCAGGGCGAGTTCCCGGGTGCGCTGGGCGACCAGCATGGTGAAGGTGTTGGCGATGATGAAGATGCTGACGAACAGCGCGATCCCCGCGAACACCAGGAGGCCGGTCTGCAGGCCGCTCATGCCGGCCTTGATGTCCGCGGCCTGGTCATCGGCGAGCTTCTTGCCGGTGACCGCCTGCGACCTGGCGGGCAGCAGCTTGTCCACGCCGGCCTTGAGCGTCGCTTGCGAGGTGCCGGCCGCGGCCTTGACGTCGATCTGGTCGTACCGGCCGGGCTCGGTGAACAGCTTCTGCGCGGTGGCGTTGTCGAAGAGCGTGAGGGTGCCGCCCGCCGCGACATTGCCGTCGTCGGTGGTGAAGATTCCGACGATCTTCTTCTGCCGCACCGGGCCGTCGGTGGACAGCCGTACGGTGTCGCCGACGCGGTAGTCGCCGCGGTCGGCGGTCCTGGAGTCCAGTGCCACCTCGGCGGCGGTGTGCGGGGCGCGGCCGGAGCCGAGGTCGTACCGCGGATCCTTGCCGTTCTTCGCGGGGTAGTAGTTGCCGCCGGTGCTGGAGAAGCCGTTGCCGAGGAGGTCGCCGTCCTTGTCGGCGACGGCGGTGTATCCGGCCACGGTGCCGGTGACGGTCCCGGCCCCGGGAACGGCCGAGATCTGGTCCAGCAGGCGCTGACTCAGCCGCGGTGGGTCGCCGGGGCTCGTGTCGTCGTTCTTGTCGTGTGGGCGGACCGCGACATCGACATCGCCGAATCCCTTCTCGGAGCTCTTCTGGTAGGCCGTGGAGATCGTGTCGGTGAACACCAGGGTGCCGGAGACGAAGGCGACGCCGAGGAGTACGGCGAGCACGGTCATCAGCAACCTGGCCTTGTGGGCCAGCACATTGCGCAGGGCGGTACGGAACATGGGGGAGTCCTGGAGGAGAGGCGGGAGCGTGGTGGCCGGTTCGCGGTGCGGCGGCGACGGGCCGGGAGGCCGCCGCGCGGCGGCAGGTCGTGGTCAGCCCGTGATCAGCTCGTACGTCCCTTGGCGTCGAAGCGCTTCATGCGGTCGAGGACGGTGCCGGCGGTCGGGTCGTACAGCTCGTCGACGATCCGGCCGTCGGCGAGAAAGATCACCCGGCCCGCGTGGGCGGCCGCGACCGGGTCATGGGTGACCATGACGACGGTCTGGCCGAGCTGCTGCACCGAGTTGCGCAGGAAGCCGAGGACCTCGGCGCCGGAGCGCGAGTCGAGGTTGCCGGTGGGCTCGTCGGCGAACATGATGTCGGGCTTCCCGGCCAGCGCACGGGCCACGGCCACACGCTGCTGCTGACCACCGGAGAGCTGGTTCGGCCGGTGCTTGAGTCGCCCGGACAGGCCGACGGTCTCCACGACCATGTCCACCCAGTCCTTGTTGGGCTTGCGGCCGGCGATGTCCATGGGCAGCGTGATGTTCTCCAGCGCGGTCAGCGTCGGCAGCAGGTTGAAGGCCTGGAAGATGAAGCCGATCTTGTCGCGCCGCAGTTGGGTGAGTTTCCTGTCCTTGAGCGCGGACACCTCGACGTCGCCGATGCGCGCCGAGCCGCCGGAGATCGAGTCCAGACCGGCCATGCAGTGCATGAGCGTGGACTTGCCGGAGCCCGAAGGGCCCATGATCGCCGTGAATTCGGCCTGCCGGAACTCGACAGAGACGCTGTCCAGGGCGACCACCTGGGTCTCGCCCTGTCCGTAGACCTTGGTCAGGTCCGTCGCGCGGGCCGCGGCCACGGCGGGGCGGGTCGCGGTGGGGGCGCCGGAGGGAAAGGCGGTCACGGTGGAGTGCTCCTGTCGTACGAGGGCCGGTGCACCGGAAGATGCCGACGGCCCGTGGACGTGAACCGATGAGGTTTCGCTATGGCCTCCATCGTCCGTGCCGGCGAGACCTCGGACATCCGACCGCGCGCCCGTTGATGATGCGGACCAAAGTCGAAGGCGGCCGACGCCGAGTAGTCCTCAAGGAGGAGAGACCTCCGCCCGGCGGCGGCCAGGCCCCGACGACGAGCGGGATCGGAAACAGCGGGCAGCCGCATGCCGGTGGACACCGCGATGGCGCCATCGGGCAGGCCCGGTTCGTGATTGCCGCCGAGGAAGATGTCGCTCAGCGGCCTATGATGCGATCCCTGCCCCACCTGCTTGGAGAAGACGCATGAGTGATGCGAGCACCGGCAAAGTGGTCGTGAACAGGGTCATGTCCCTGGACGGATTCATCGCCGGTCCCGGCCACACGATGGACTGGATCTTCGAACACATGACGTCGGCGACGTTCCCGGAGGTCATGGCGGCCACGGGCGCCATGCTCATCGGCCGGGGCACGTACGAGGTCGGCAAGCGTATGTCCGAGGAGAACACCGGCTACGACGGCGGGACGCAGTTCGTGCTCACTCATCGCCCGCCCGACGAGCCGGACCCCGACGTCACCTTCCTCACCTGCGACATCGAGCAGGCCGTGGCCACGGCACGCCTCGCCGCCGGCGACAAGAACCTGGAGATCCTCGGCGCCGACGTGGCCGCCCAGTGCCTGCGGCACGGCCTCGTCGACAAGATCCTGGTGTACGTGCTGCCGGTCCTGCTCGGCGACGGCGTCCGCTTCGCCCCGCCGGGCCTCGACCGGATCGACCTGGAACCGTTCAGCAACGTCCAGTCGGGCGGGGTCACGATGCTGCGCTTTCACGTGCGCAAGTAGCGTCGCAGCCAGAGGCAGCTGCACAAGGCTGTGTTCAGAGGGTGGTGGGGCGCGGGCCGGGGGGGGGGGGGGCCCCGGGCGGGGGGGGGGTGTCCCGAACCTGGGGGCCGGGGGGGGGTGGGGGGGGGGCGGGGGGGGCGGCGAACAAGCC
>NZ_JBHWZP010000520.1:0-4573 GCF_042728395.1 Streptomyces sp. NPDC060205 | reverse complement strand
GGCGCAGCCCCTTGCCTCTAGGGGCGCGGGGAACGGCGCAATCTTTCGCCTTTCGGGGGGGGCGCAGGCCCCTGCCTTTCAGGGGCGCGGGGAACGGCGCGACCAGCCCCCACGCACCCGCACCCGCAAACGAACGCACCTCCCCCCGCCGGTTCCGCCGCACCGCCGGTTCCGGACGGTTACAGCACGCGCAGCGTCCACTCCCACCGGTGGGTCCCCGGCGGCACGAGATACCCGGCCGAGGTGTCCGGCCCGCACGACGCCGTGCCGAGCCCCCGGTGCGCCGTGTCGAGGTGCACGACACAGCCCGGCCGCGGTACCAGCTCGTCGTGGTGCGTGGCGGCGGCCAGATCCTCGGCCCGGTACCGGTTGACGGAGACCTGTCCCGGCGCCCCCAGTTCCACGGCGAGCCCCGTGGCGTCCGGCGCCGACAGCGTGAACCGCCGCACCCCGTGCCGCCCGCCGCTCTCCTGCGGGCGCAGGTAGGGAGTGAACAGCTCGTCCACCGGCAGCGAGTGGTGTCCCACGGGCGCGCCCGCGCTGCGGTCCGGGTACGACTCCCAGGGGCCCTGCCCGTACCAGTCCAGGACGTCGAGTCCGGGGGTCGTCTCGAAGACCGTGCCGACCCTGGCCACGTCGTCCAGCCCCGCCGGGAGTTCGGCCGACTCCTCGACCCGGATGCCGCCGGTGACCGGCGTGAACACCTGCTCGTGGCGGACGGGCCCGGCACCGGTCGCGTACTCGCTGAGCACGACGACCCGCGAGCCCTCCTCGCGCACGTCCACGACCTTGCGTACGAGTGCGTCGAGGCCCCAGTCGTGCCAGCGGGCCGCCATGCCGCCGAGTTCGTCGTTGTCGGTGGGCGCCCGCCAGAGTGAGAGCCGCGGCGCGGACGTCAGCAGGGGGTGGACCAGCAGCGCGTCCTCGTCGAGCGTGACGGCCGGACCGGTCGCGGGCTCCGGGGGCGTGTCGGTGGCCGCGGCGGCCAGCCGGACCTGCGGCACACACACCTCCGTGCCGAGCGGTGCCCACGCCTCGTCGTCGGCGGTCGTGACCCGCAGGGTCAGCCAGGTCTCACCGGCGGCCGGCTCGGGCAGCGGGAAGGGCAGCGGCACCTCCGCCGACCCGCCCGGCAGCACCTCGGGCAGGGAGGCCGGCGCGCGCCGCGTCGTACCGTCGGCGCCCACGAGCAGCCACTCGGCCGCGAGCCACTCCAGACCCCGGAAGTGCTGCCTGTTGTGGACCCGGAGGACCCCTTCGTCGTACGTCAGCCTGAGCGGGCCCGCGATCTCCCGGTGCTCGTACATCACGGGCTTGGGGGTGCGGTCGGGGAACACCACGCCGTCGGCGATGAAGGCGCCGTCGTGGATCGTCTCGCCGAAGTCGCCGCCGTAGGCCCAGCGGTGGCCGGGCGCGGTGACACCGTTGTCGTACAGGCCCACGCCGCCTCGGCCGGCCGGTCGTCCGTCGTTCACCCGCTGGAGGATGCCGTGGTCCCAGAACTCCCAGATGAAGCCGCCCTGAAGGCCCGGGGTGGACTCGATGGCGGCCCAGGTGTCGGCGAGCGTGCCGTTGCTGTTGCCCATGGCGTGCGAGTACTCGCACTGGATGAGCGGCTTGGTCTGCCGGCCGGACAGGGCGTGCGCGACGCAGTCCTCGATGGGCGCGTACATGGGGCAGGCGATGTCGGAGGCGAGCTTCTCGTCCGCCCAGTCGATCTTGGCGGCACCCTCGTACTGGATCGGCCGGGTCGGGTCGTGGCGGCGCACCCAGCCCGCCGCCGCGTCGTGGTTGGCGCCGTAGTCGGACTCGTTGCCCAGGGACCAGACGATGATCGAGGGGTGGTTCTTGTCCCGCAGGACCATGCGCGCGACCCGGTCCACGAACGCGGGCAGGTAGCGGGGGTCGTCGGCGATCTCGTGAGCGTGGTCGTGCGACTCGATGTTCGCCTCGTCCACCACGTACAGACCCAGCTCGTCGGCGAGGTCGTACAGCGCCGGGTCGTTCGGGTAGTGCGAGGTGCGGACCGCGTTGAAGCCGAACCGTTTGAGGACGACGAGGTCGGCGCGCATGTCGTCCGCGGTGACCGTGCGGCCGGTCAGCGGGTGGAAGTCGTGCCGGTTGGCGCCCCGGATGAAGACGCGCTCGCCGTTGACCAGCAGGTCCCGGCCGACGATCTCGACGTCCCGGAACCCGACCCGGTGGTGCGAGCTGTCGGCGATCGAACCGTCGAAGCGGTGCAGCCGCACGGCCAGGTCGTACAGCTCGGGTGTCTCGGCTGTCCAGGGGCGGACGTCCTTGACGACGGTCCGCAGCCGCGCCTCGCCGTAGAAGTCGGACACCCGCATGTCCTCGGCGTTGAGACGGTCGAACTCCGTGTCCTGGGTGAGGAGCTGGCCGTCCAGGGCCGCGGTGACGTACCAGCCCTCCGGCAGCGGTCCCGCGGTGTCGCGTACCTTGCAGTCGACCGACAGGTGCCCGTCCCGCGGCGCGCGCACGGTCACGTCCGCGAGGTGCAGCGGGTCGGTGGTGTACAGCAGCACCGAGCGGGTGATGCCCGCGTGCCACCACTGGTCCTGGTCCTCGATGTGCGAGGCGTCGGACCACTTGACGACGGTGAACCGTACGGTCGCCGGGTCCCCGGGGCGTACGACGGCCGTGAGGTCGAACTCGGCCGCCAGGTGGGAGTCCTTGGAGATGCCGACCGGCCGGCCGTTCACATGGACGAGGAGCACGCTCTCGGCGGCGCCGACCTGGAGGACGATCCGGCGGCCCGCCCACTCGGCGGGGATGTCCACGGACCGCTCGTAGACGCCCGTCGGGTTCGCGGCGGGCGTGTGCGGCGGGACGTCGGCGAACGGCATCCGGACGTTCGTGTACTGGGGCAGGTCGTGGGGGCTCTGCATGGTCCACACGCCCGGCACGTCGGCGAGGGTCCACTCGCCCGACGCCCCGGTCGGTGAGGGCAGCAGCTGGAAGTGCCAGGAGCCGTCCAGGGACAGGGCGCCGGAGCGCCGGTCCACCGCGTTCATCGGCAGCCGCTGCCAGGAGGTCGTCTCCGGTGACTCCCAGGGCCGCAGGGCGAGCAGGTGGTCGCGTCCCATCAGCGGATCGCTCCCTTGCCGAGGTCGGCGATGATCTGCTTGGCGCCGATCGCGAAGACGATCAGCAGGGGGATCAGGGCGAGGACCGCGCCCGTCATGACCATTCCGTAGTCCGTGGTGCCGTGGACGCCGTTGAGCTGGGACAGGGCGACCTGGAGGGTCACGTTGTCCGGGTTGGTGAGGGCGATCAGCGGCCAGGCGTAGTCGTTCCACTGGCCCATGAACGTGAAGATGCCGAGGAAGGCGAGCCCGGGGCGGACCACGGGCAGGGCCACGTGCCAGTACTGGCGCAGGAAGCTCGCCCCGTCGATCTTCGAGGCGTCCAGCAGTTCGTCGTGGATCGCGCTCTTCATGTACTGCCGCATCCAGAAGATGCCGAAGGCGTTCGCGGCGGCCGGCACGATCAGCGAGGTCATCGAGCCGATCCAGCCCAGCTTTGCCATGATCACGAACTGCGGGATGGCGGCGAGCTGCGCCGGCACCATGAAGATCGCCATCATCATCGCGAACAGCGTCCGGCGGCCGGGAAACTTGAACTTGGCGAAGACGAACGCGGCCAGCGAGTCGAAGAACAGCACGAGGAACGTCACGGAGACGGCGACGAGCAGCGAGTTGACCATCGACCCGAAGAAATCGATGCTGTCGAACAGCTTGCTGAGGTTGTCGCCGAAGTGCGAGCCGGGCAGCAGCTTCGGCGGATAGGAGAAGATCTCGGTCGACGTGTGCGTCGACATGATCACGGCCCAGTAGAACGGGAACGCGGAGAGCAGCACCCCGAACAGCAGGGAGACGTGCAGAGCGATGCCTCTGCGCTGAGTGCCCCGGATGCGCGTGCCCTTGGCGGGCCCGGTACGGGGCGGCTCGGTGGGGGCGGGCTCGGTCTGTGTGGTGACAGCCATGGTGACGGGCCTCCCTAGTCCTCGCCCCGGCGCTGCACCAGGCGCCAGTTGACGATCGAGAAGATGACGACGACGAGGAAGATGCCCCAGGCCACGGCGGCGCCGTAACCGAAGTCGTTGTTGTCGAAGGTCTGCTGGAAGAAGTAGAGGACCATCGTGCGGCCGGCGTGGTCGGGACCGCCGGAGAACGTGGACTCGTTGGCGGTGGACTGCAGCAGCACCTGCGGTTCGGAGAAGCTCTGCAGTCCGGTGACCGTCGAGATGACGAGCACGAAGAGCAGCACCGGCCGCATCAGCGGGAGCGTGATCCGGAAGAAGGTCTGCACGGGCCCGGCGCCGTCCATGCGGGCCGCCTCGTACAGCTCGCCGGGGATCGTCTGGAGTCCGGCGAGGAAGATGATCGCGTTGTAGCCGGTCCACTGCCAGGTCATCAGGGTGGCGATGGCGACCTTGATGCCCCACGGGGTGTTCAGCCAGGCGATCTGGTCCAGCCCGACCGCCTGCAGCAGGGCGTTCACCAGACCGAAGTTGGTGGAGAAGACCGAGCCGAAGATGATCGCGACGGCGACC
>NZ_JBHWZP010000519.1:0-4582 GCF_042728395.1 Streptomyces sp. NPDC060205 | reverse complement strand
GCGGGCCCGCGTCCGGCCGCAGGTTCGTTCAGCCCAGCCGGTCGGCCAGACCCCCCGTGCAGCGCACCTCGTCCCCCGCCGTGATCAGCAGCGCCTCCACATCCGGCAAGGACTCCAGCCACGCCAGCCCCTCCCGCGACCCCATCGCGAACGCCGCCGTCGCCCACGCGTCCGCCCACGTGATCCGCGGCCCGACCACGGTCACCGCCACCAGATCGGTCACCGCGGAGCGCCCGGTGCGCGGATCCACGATGTGCGTACCCCGTTCCGCGGAGCCCGACGTGGCGACCGCGAGCCGGTCCACCCCCGCCGCGGACACCACCGCGGCCAGCCCGCCCGGCCGCAACGGGTCGGCGACCCCGACCCGCCAGGGCCGGTGCGGCCCCGGCACGCCGTACATCTGCACGTCACCCCCGCCGTTCACGCTCACCCCGCTCGCCCCGGCCGCCACGAGCAGCTGGGCCGCCCGTTCGACGGACCAGCCCTTCACGATGCCGGTCGGGTCGACGGACCCCGCGTACGTCGAGCTGAACCAGCCGTCGCTCAACCGCTCGGCCTCCGCGCACAGTTCGAGGACCTCGGCGACCTCCGGATCGCACTCCTCGACGGTCAGCAGCCCCTGTGCCAGCCGGGAGATCTGACTGTCCTGCCGGTAGGTGCTGAACACCTCGTCCACCACGTGGAGTTGGGCGACCGCCGCCGCCAACGCGGCCTGTACGGCCTCGGGCTCACCCCCGCGGATGTCGAAGGAGAAGACCGTCCCCATCACCTCCTCCGCGTGACGCACCCCGGCGGACTGGGCGGGTTCAGCCACCGGCCTGGTCCAGGGCCGACTGCAGGGACTCCTTGTAGCCGCCGCTGGTGTAGGTCGCCCCGGACACCGCGTCGATGTCGGCGTTGCCCGCGGCGACCGCCGCCGCGTTCAGCTTCGGCACCGCGTCCCCGCTGATCTGGTCGCTGCGGCCCCCCTTGGGCTGCTGCACGGCCTCGGCCTTGGTGATCTTCCCGCCGGCCACGGTGATCCGTACCTGCACGGGCCCGTAGTCGGTCGTGACGGCCTTGCCGGTGACGGTCTTCGCCTGCGCGGCACCGGACCCCGACCCGTTCGCGTCGCCCGAACCACTGCCGCCACCCGTGGCGTTCCCCGTGCCGCCGGTCCCGCCACCGGTGCCGCTCGCCTCGGCCGAACCGCCGCCCGCCGCCCCCGCCTTGTCCAGCGCGGACTGCAGCGACTTCTTGTAGCCGCCGCTGGTGTAGGTGGCCCCGGACACGGCGTCGATGTCCGCGCTGCCGGCGGTGACGGCCGCCTTGTTCAGCTTGGGCACCGCGTCGGTGCTGACCGTCGTACTGCGCCCGCCGGTCGGCGACTGCAGGGCCGCCGCCGAGGTGATCTTCCCGCCGGCCACGGTGATCCGCACCTGGACGTTGCCGTACTCGGTCTTGACGACGTCACCGGTGAGGGTCTGGGCCGCGGTGCCGCCCGCGGCCTGCACTCCTCCGGACCCCTGGGGGGCCGCCGACGCCTGCTGCTGCGCCGCGCCGTCGGCGGACGCCGCCGCCGGGTCCGAGGCGGGCTTCAGCGACAGCAGCAGGACGATCCCGGACACCGTGGCGGCACCGGCCAGCACGATGCGGCGCAGGGGATGGCTCTTCTTCATGGGTCCGGACTCCCGTTCCTCAGGATTCTCAAAGTTCTAAAGAGTTCTCAGAGTTCGAAGGACTCGTGGTGGATGCGGCGGGCGGGCACGCCGGCGCCGCGCAGTGCGGTGTACGCACCCTCGGCGAAGCCGGGCGGCCCGCACAGGAACACGTCGTGGTCGTCGATGTCGGGCAGCTTCTGGCGCAGCGTCTCCGGGTTGATGTCGGGGCGCTCCCCGTCGGGGCTGTTCACCGCGTACATCAGCCGGGCACCGCGCTCGTCGGCGATGGCCGACAGCTCGTCCCACAGCGCCAGGTCCTGGGTGCTGTTGGCCCGGTACAGCAGGGTGAGGTCACCACGTTCCGCCGGCAGCGTCTCGAACAGCGCCCGCATCGGGGTGATGCCCACGCCGCCGGCCATCAGCAGCACCTTGCCCTGGCTGCGCCGGGACGCGGTGAGCGCGCCGTACGGGCCCTCGGCCCAGACCCGCGTGCCCCGCTTGAGTCCCTTGAGCGCGGTGCTGTGGTCGCCCAGCGCCTTGACGGTGATCCGCAGCAGCCCGGGGCGGGGCGCGGCCGACAGCGAGTACGGGTGCGAGCTGAGCCGCATGCCCGGCGCCATGAACCGCCAGCGGAAGAACTGCCCCGGCTCGGCGCCGATCCGGTGCAGCCGCTTTCCGCTGATCAGCACGGAGACGATGCCGGGCGCCTCCTCGACGACCTCCTCGACCTGCATCCGGTGACGCAGGTTCAGCCGGACCGGGGTGATCACCCGGTACCAGATCACCAGCGCGGTGACCGTCCCGTACAGCGCGTACCAGGCGGTGGTCGCGGCCGGCTCGACGGCGAAGTCGTTGCCGGTGGACAGCTGGTGCCAGAACGACAGGTACACGGACACGTACGTGAGCAGGTGGATGTGGTACCAGGTGTCGTACGGGATCCTCTTGCGCAGTCCGCCCACCGAGATCAGGCCGATGAACAGCAGCAGACCCGTGCCGATCGCCGCCTTGCCCATGTCGGGCAGGGTCTTGACCGAGTCGATGGTCTGGTCGACGACCCCGGTGTTCGCCTGGAGGGCGTAGCCGTACATCGTCAGGCCGATGTGGGCGAGGACGAGGCAGAGCATGTAACGGCCGCTCATGGCGTGCCAGCGGGCGACCCGGTCCGAGCCGACGCGGCGTTCCAGGGCGGGTACCCGGGCCATCTGCAGGACGACGAGGGCCATCAGATACCCGGCGAGCAGACCGGTGATCCGGCCCGCGTTCAGGATCCGGCCCTTGTCGTCGGCGATGGCCGGCGTGTTGCTCCACCAGAGCCAGACGACTCCCGCCGCGCCCGCCCACACGGCGATCAGCAGCGGGATGGCGGGGGAGCGGCGAGGGCGGATACGGCGCATCGTCTGGCGCCGCGCGGCGCGACCGCCGGCGATCGTGCTCACGGTTCCTCCGTGGGGGACGCTGGGAAGGGGGAGTGACCCCTAGGCCCAGTGGTACGTCCCGTGACGGCCGTGTGTTCAACGGGCCGCGGGGCAAGCCGTGAACTGCTGAGACTCGCGGTAACGGCCGGCCGTCAGTAACGGGTGAGGGCGGTCGACCCGTCGTCCGTCCCGATGGCGATGTGCGGAGTGCGGCCGGGCTCGGCCCAGTTCAGGATGCGCCGCATGGCGTCCCTGGGCACGGACACACAACCGGCCGTCGCCCCACGCCCGTTGACGTGCAGAAAGATCCCCGCACCCCGCCCGCGCACGGGCTGGCGGTAGTTGAAACCGATGACGAGGGCGTACGCGTACTGCGTCCCGTACGAGATCAGGTGCTCGGACTCGGCGGCGCGGCAGTCGGCCGGGCGGGGGTCGGTCCACCGGTTGTAGGAGCGCGAGTCGTTGTCCTGGCACCACCAGGAGGTCTCCCGCACCGGCCGGTACGGCGTGCGCGTCCCCTCGGGCGCCGGTTCGATCCCGAAGGCGTACGGGAGGTCGTACAGGCCGGTCGGGGTGGTGTTCGTGCCCTGCTCGCGCAAGCCGCCCTCGACGAGCCCCTTGGCGCCGAAGCGCGCGGGCGCCGAACCGGCCTCCACCCAGCGGCCGTCACGACGGTCCCACCAGGTGACCGTGCCGGTCGTCGAGGAGGTCCGGGGAGCCTGCGCGGTGATGAGCTGGCTGCCGCCGCCCGTGTCCGCCATCCGCTCGGGCAGCGGGAGCGGGTTTTCGGGGGCGGGTCCCGCGGCGAGCAGGAGGAGGGACACGGACGCGAGGACGGCGGCTCCGAGGCGCATGCTCAGACGGTACGGGCCGGCAGGGGCAGCGGCAGCCCGGGCAGGCCGTCCATGCTGGTCCCGATGTGCTCCTTCTTCTCGAAGTACGCGTTCAGTGAGACGTCGTCCTCGCGCGCGAAGCGCCTGGCGTGCAGGTCGCGGTCCTCGTCGTACGACATGTAGGGCACGGCGTAACCGCAGCTGTCCCGGACGGTCTCGGCCGTCACCACGATGATCGCCCGTAGGCCGTGCGGGTCGGGGGCGATGTCCGGGAAGTGTGCGAGGAGTTCCTCGAAGCGGGGGTCGTCACGGAAGACCGGCTCGCCCCGGCCGTGCACCCGGACGATGTTCGGCGGGCCCTGGAAGGCGCACCACATCAGGGTGATCCGGCCGTTCTCCCGCAGATGCGCGATGGTCTCGGCGTGGCTGCCGGCGAAGTCCAGGTAGGCCACGGTGAGATCGTCGAGGACCGCGAACGACCCGGTGAGTCCTTTGGGGGAGAGGTTGACCGTGCCGTCGCCCGACAGGGGCGCGGTGGCGGTGAAGAAGAGGGGCTGCGCCTCGATGAACGTACGCAGGCGGCCGTCTATGCGTTCGTAGGTCTTTCCCATGGTCGCTGATTATCGGCGAAAGTCTTTCGCCTGTCTAACTATTTGTGCGGGCTCCGGGACCCGTGGGCCGTGTGGCCCCGGGT
>NZ_JBHWZP010000518.1:0-4582 GCF_042728395.1 Streptomyces sp. NPDC060205 | reverse complement strand
GTTCCGCCGCGCGTAGGCCCGGGGGCCGACCGGTGGATGAGTCCCTGCGGCCCGGTGGGGGCTGATCGCGCAGTTCCCCGCGCCCCTGATGGGGCGCAGCCCCTCCTAGGGGCGCGGGGAACGGCGCGCTCAGCCACAACGCTCCTGACGCGTGCATCCGACGCTGGCCCCGCCTTCAAGGGGCGCGGGGAACGGCGCAATCTTTTGTCTTTAGGGGCGCGGGGAACTGCGCGACAGGCCCCCACCGGGGCCGCGGGTTCCGACGGACCTGTCCGCCCCTACGCGCGCGGCGGCGCAAGCCCCGCGAAGCCCGCCGCGTACAGCGCATGCGCGACCCGCAGGACCAGCCCGTCCTGATGACGTGCACCGACCACCTGCAACCCCACAGGCAGCCCACCCGCGTCCACCCCCACCGGCACCGTCGCAGCCGGCTGCTGCGTCATGTTGAAGGGGTACGTGAACGGCGTCCACCCCGTCCACCGGCGAAGCCCCGACCCACCCGGCACCTCCACCCCCGCCTCGAACGCGGTGATCGGCAGAGTCGGCGTCACCAGCACGTCGTACGTCTCGTGGAAGCGCCCCATCCGTCGCCCCAGTTCCATCCGGACGTCCACCGCCGCGAGGTAGTCCAGCGCGCTGAACCGCTCCCCGAGCCCGACGATCTCCCGCAGCCCCGGATCGAGCAGCTCCCGCTGCCGCGGCCCGAGCCGCTGCGTCACGCGCGCCGCCCCGCTGAACCACAGCACGTGGAACGCCTCGACGGGATCCGTGAAGTCGGGGTCCGCCTCCTCGACGTACGCGCCGAGGGCCGCCAGCCCCTCCACCCCGCGCCGCACGGCCGCCGCGACCCCGGGCCGTACCGCCACCTGCCCGCCGAGGGACGGCGAGTAGGCCACCCGCAGCCCCCGGACGCCACCGCCCAGCCCGTCCGCGTACGAGCCCGCCGGCGGCCCGAGCCCCGACCAGTCGCGGGTGTCGGGGCCGCTGATGACGTCCATCATCAGCGCCGCGTCCGCCGCGTCGCGCGTCATCGGCCCCACGTGCGCGAGCGTCCCGAACGCGCTCGCGGGATACAGCGGCACCCTCCCGTACGTCGGCTTCAGCGCGAAGATCCCGCAGAAGGAGCCGGGGATACGGACACTGCCGCCCCCGTCCGTGCCGAGCGACAGCGGACCCGCGCCGAGCGCCACGGCCGCCGCGCTCCCGCCGCTCGACCCGCCCGAGGTGCGGGAGAGGTCGTACGGGTTGCGTGTCACCCCCGACACCGGTGAGTCGGTGACGCCCTTCCAGCCGAACTCGGGGGTGGTCGTGCGGCCCAGGAACACCGCCCCGTGCTCGCGCAGCCGCGCCACCGACGGCGCGTCCTCGTCCCAGGCGCCGGACGGGGACACGGTCCGTGAACCCCGCAGGGTCGGCCCGCCCCGCATCAGCAGGATGTCCTTCACCGAGACCGGCACGCCGTCGACGAGCCCGGCGGGCTCACCGCGCCGCCACCGCTCGGCGGACTCCGCGGCCCGCGCGAGGGCCGCCTCCTCGTCGAGACGTACGAACGCGTTCACCGCGGGCTGGATCTCCGCGGCCCTGCGCAGCGCGGCCCGCACCGCGTCCACGGGGCTGAATTCACCCTTGCGGTACCCCTCGACGAGTCGTACGGCCGTCAGTTCGGTGAGCTCGGTCATCCGGTCATCCGCCCCTCCCACGTGTGCCCCAGAGGTGCCCCCGACGGCTGTCAGGGGCCGGGTACGTATCCGCGCCGCTTGTCGACGAGGTTCGGCAGGGGTTCACCTGCCTCCCACAGCTCGTACAACTCCACGAACTGCATGCCCAGTTCGTCGCGCCAGCCCACCGTGTCGCCGCTCATGTGCGGGGACACGAGCAGACCGGGGACCTCCCACAACGGGCTGTCGGGGCCGAGCGGTTCGTGCGCGAAGACATCGAGCGCCGCCCCCGCGATCCACCGCTCCTCAAGGGCCCGGACGAGCGCGTCCTGCACGACGAGCTGCCCGCGGCCGACGTTCACGAAGTACGCCGACGGCTGCATCAGGGCCAGCCGGCGCGCGTCGAACATCCCGGACGTCTCCTCGGTGAGCGGCGCCGCCGACACCACCCAGTCGGCCCGCGCCATCAGCCGGTCCAGCTCCCCGGGACCGTGCACGCCGTCGCGCGCGGTGCGTCCCACGAGCGCCGTCGTGATGCCGAGCGCCCCCAGAGTCCGCTCGACGGCCCGCCCGATCGGCCCGGAACCCACCACGCACGCGCGCGTACCCGCGACTCTCCGCGTTTCGCGGTGCCGCCACTCGCGCGCCCCCTGGAGGTCCAGAGTGCGCAGCAGATCCTTCGCCAGGGCGAGGACGAGCGCGGCCACGTACTCCGCGATCGGCTGGTCGAAGACGCCGCGCGCGTTCGTCACCAGCGTGTCGGAGGCGGCCAGTTCGGGGCACATCAAGTGATCCACACCCGCGCTCGCCGTGTGCACCCAGCGCGGTCGCGGGCCCTCGCCCGGCCAGGCCCCGCGCAGTGCGCGCGAGTGGAAGTCCCAGACCAGGAGCGCGTCGGCGCAGGGCAGCAGTGCGGCCAGCGTCCGGTCGTCCGCGTACTCGACGCGCACCCGCCCGGTGAGCCGGCCGAGCCGAGGCGGCGGATCGGAGCCCAGCACCAGCAGCGTCGGCTTTTCGGCCATGTTCGCGGAGAGGGGCGCGGTCGAGGGAGTGGTCATCGGGGGGAAACCGTTTCGCAACGAGGGTCCGCTTCTCTGGGTCCGAAGCACTGCTCCGAGCACTGCGGCGGGACATCGGCCAAGTCGTCCGGGATGGGCGGATTGACCACGCTCGCACCCGAACCTACCTTCGTCAACACGGGCTCGTCTCCCAGGGGTTCCGGGGAGCCGTCCGTCTCTGTCCCGACGTCCCGGCACGCGCCGGCTTCCGTCCCCTCCCGGCTGCCAGTCGCCAGTCAGGCCGTGCGGCCGGTCTCCACCACTCGCTCGATCCGAGTTTGGGGCTGCTCATGGACGTCTCCTTCCTTGGTGGGCCGCACCCTCAAAGGGGTGTCGGCGTCGTCGCTCCCTTCGACTTCGCCCTCGACCGCGAACTGTGGCGCTGGGTGCCCGACGAGGTGTCGCTGCATCTGACCCGTACACCGTTCGTGCCCGTCGAGGTCAGCCTCGACCTGGCACGCCTGGTCAGCGAGCACGAGACGCTCGGCGACGCGGTGCGCGCACTGAACGCCGTGCAGCCCGAGATCGTCGCCTACGCCTGCACGTCCGGCAGTTTCGTCGGCGGGATCGCGGGCGAGCGCGCCATGTGCGAGGCCATGACCCGGGCCGGCGAGCTGCCGTCCGTCACCACGTCCGGCGCCCTGCTGGATGCTCTGGAGGAACTGAACGTACGGCGGATCGCCCTGGTCACGCCCTACACCGTCTCGGTCACCCAGGCCCTGGAGGAGTACGTCGCCGAGGCGGGCATCACCGTCACCGGCCGCGCCTACATGGGCCTGACCAGGCACATCTGGAAAGTCCCGTACCGCGATGTCGTCGACATGGCCCGCGGCGCGGTGCGCGGGGCCGCCGACGCGCTCTTCATCAGCTGCACCAACCTCCCGACGTACGACGTCATCCCGCAGCTGGAGGCCGAGCTGCGCATCCCGGTGATCTCGGCCAACCAGGTCACGATGTGGGCGGCGCTGCGTCACCTGGGTACCCGGGCGGTAGGGCCGTACCAGGCGCTGATCGACGCGTCGGCGCGCACGCGGCCCGTACCGCCCGCATTACCGGAAGAACAGGAAGGTTGGGCATGACGGCTCTCGGATTCCTCTACCCGGGTCACTCGGCCGAGGACGACTACCCGCGCATCGAGCAGCTCCTCGGCAGCGACATCCGCCTCCAGGTCATCCACACCGACATCGGCGAGGACGCCCACCGCGTGGACGCCCTCCTGGAGATGGGCTCGGCCGCCCGCCTCGCCGCCGGGGTCGAGGAGCTGCGGCTGTCCGGGGCCGAGGCGGTCGTCTGGGCCTGCACCAGCGGCAGCTTCGTGTACGGCTGGCAGGGCGCCCACGACCAGGTCCGCACCCTCGCCCGGACGGCGGGGCTGCCCGCCTCCTCCACGTCCTTCGCGTTCGCCCACGCGGTGGGGGAGCTGGGGGTGAAACGGGTCGCGATCGGGGCGACGTATCCGGACGACGTGGCGGCGCTGTTCTCTTCGTTCCTGGCCGACGGGGGGTTCGAGGTCGTGTCCGTGCGGGGGTCGGGGATCATCACGGCCGCAGAGGTCGGGGCGTGGGGGGAGGACGAGGTGCTGGCTCTGGCCCGGGCCGCGGACCATCCGGAGGCGGAGGTGGTGCTGCTGCCGGACACCGCGCTGCACACGGCCTCCTGCCTTCCCTCGCTGGAGGCGGCGCTCGGCAAGCCGGTCCTGACCGCGAACCAGGTCACGGTCTGGGAGGCCCTGCGCCTCGCCGACCGGCGGGTCCACGCACCGGCCCTGGGCACGCTGTTCACAAGGCAGAGCCCCGTCCAGGCGTAAGGCTTTCTTTCGCCCCCGCCGCCCCTACCCTTCCCGTCACTGCATGGGGGCTGCGCCCC
>NZ_JBHWZP010000517.1:0-4594 GCF_042728395.1 Streptomyces sp. NPDC060205 | reverse complement strand
GGGCCACGGATCATCCGTGGCCCCGGACCACGCTGTGTCGGGCGACACGCTCGCGACACCAGAGGCTGAAAGTATGATCAACCAATGTCTGACATGACCGAAACCACGCCCGGCTGGCTGCCCGTCGACGAGCTGGAGCAGGCGCGCGCCCGTATGCCGATCCTGTACGTCGAGGCCGTGCCGGTACGCGTCGACGACAGCGGCGAAGTGACCAGCATCGGACTGCTGCTCCGCATGGGGTCGGGCGGCGCGGTCAGCCGCGCGCTCGTCTCCGGCCGGGTGCTGCACCACGAGCGGGTCAGGGACGCCCTGCTGCGCCATCTGGAGAAGGACCTCGGCCCGGTCGCGCTGCCCCGGATCCCGGCCTCGCTGCAGCCCTTCACCGTCGCCGAGTACTTCCCGACGCTGGGGGACACGCCGTTCCACGACCCCCGCCAGCACGCGGTGTCGCTCGCCTACATCGTGCCGGTGACCGGCGACTGCCGCCCCCGCCAGGACGCCCTCGACCTGGTCTGGTTCAGCCCTCAGGAGGCCTCGTCCCCCGTGGTCCTCAACGAGATGCCGGGCGGCCACGGCGCGCTGCTCAAGCAGGCTCTCGCGCACATGGGCGCCCTGTCCTGAACAGGGCGCGGGGATCACTGTCCGGCGGTCCGGCGTCCCCTCACTCCGTGGGAGTGGACGCCGGCGTGCCGAGGTGCGGGACCACCCCCCGGGCCACGCCGGCCGCCTCTATCCGGCGTGCAGCCGCTGGTACTCGCCGAGCAGGCGGCTCAACTCCCGCACCATGAAGGCGTAGTAGGCGTGCATGTCGCGCAGCCGCGCCTGCTGCGCCTCCGGCATGTCCGCCCCCCGCTCCCGCACGACCTGCGCGAGTTCGAACAGCTGCTGCGTCTGGTCGAGTTGATGCTGGAGACAGCCGCTCCACGCGTCGTCGCGCCATACGTAACCGGCCTGGCGCACACCGGGCACCTTGACCCGTTCGACCGTGCCGTTCGTGATGAGCAGGCGGGTCATCTCCGACACCGAGCCCTTGCTGGCCCCCAGGGCCTCCTGCAGCTCCGGCATCGTCATGGGGTCCGGGCTGAGCATCAGCACGCCTCCCAGCCGGCCGGCCATCGGCGGCCATCCCATCGCACGCCCGATGCGCTGCCCGAAGTCCTCGACCAGCAGCTCGTCCACGCCGGCCGGGCTCTCGCCCTCCATGGCCGCACCGTCCGCGAGCATGGCTGAAGCGTCGTCGTCGGCTGGCGACACCGATCCTCCCGTATAGAAAAAAATGAAAATTCATTCTTGACTGAACTTTCTTGATACGTCAGATTACCAGCATCCACGCAGGAGTCACCGGCGCGGGACGCTCCCGTATCGGCGCGGGACGCTCCCGTATCAAGGAGTCCAGATGGCAGAACATGATCGCGATCTGATCGTCGTCGGCGCGGGGTCCGCCGGTGCGGTGCTCGCCGCCCGCGCCGCCGCCCGCGGCCGGCGGGTCCTCCTGCTGGAGGCCGGCCCCGACCACCGCTCGGCGCAGCTGCCCGAGCCCTGGCGCTCGCCCAATCCCGTGGTGGCCCTGATGGACCCCGCGGCCTCGGAACACCTCGTGTGGACCGGCCTGAACTCCTCGCGCACCGAGAAGCAGCAGCAGGCCCCCTACTGGCGCGGCCGTGGGACGGGCGGCAGTTCGTCGGTGAACGGCCAGATCGCGATCCGGCCGCCGATGGAGGACTTCGAGGAGTGGGCCCGGCTCGGCTGTACCGGCTGGGCGCCCGAGGACGTGCTGCCGTACTTCTCGATGCTGGAGGACGACGAGGAGTTCGGGGACCGGCCGTACCACGGCCGCGGCGGACCGACCCCGATCCACCGGATGCCGAAGGACGCCTGGGGAGGTGTCGACCGGGCGCTGGCCGACTCGGCGCTCGCGGCGGGGTACGGCTGGGCGCCCGACGTCAACGCCCCCGGCGCCACCGGCGTCTCGCCCTACCCGATCAACTCCCGTGATTCGCGCCGCGTCACCGTCAACGACGGCTACCTCGAACCCGCACGCGCGCTGCCCGGCCTCACCGTCCGCGGCGACGCGCTCGTGGACTCCGTCGTCTTCGACAACGACCGCGCGGTCGGCGTCCGGGTGGTGATCGACGGCTCCGTCGTCACCGAGTACGCGGACGAGGTGATCCTCAGCGCGGGAGTGATCCATTCCCCGGCGATCCTGCTGCGCTCGGGCATCGGCCCCGCCGCCCGGCTGCGGGCGCTGGGCATCGAGGTCCGCCAGGACCTGCCGGTCGGTCTCGGGATGCAGGACCACGCGATGACGGTGCTCTCCCTGCCGTTGCGGGCCGAAGCCGCCATCAAGTCGCCGCACGACCGGCACACCAACGTCTGCGTGCGCTGGTCCAGCACCTCGGGTACGCACTCCGACGACCTCATGTTCGTCTCGCTCAACCAGAACGTGCTGGCCATGGCCACGGCGAACGCCGAGTCGCACTCCGGTGGTTTCGGTGTCTGGCTGAACCGCACCCACTCGCGCGGCGAACTGACCCTGGTCTCCACCGATCCCGCGGCGCACCCGTACGTCGCGCAGCGCATGCTCTCCGACGAGCGGGACCTCGCCCCGATGCGGGAGGGCGTGCGCGCACTGGTCGAGTTGAGCGGCCGCGCCGAGACGGCGGCCGTCCTCAGCGGTTCGGTCGAGGGCGCCAACCGCCCGCTGTTCGAGGCCCTGGCGAACGACGGCGACCTCGACGACTGGCTCCTGTCCACGGTCCTCGACGCCCAGCACGGCACGAGCACCTGCCGGATGGGCGCTCCCGGGGCCGCCGACACGGTCGTCGACCCGGCGTGCCGGGTGCAGGGGGTACGGGGCCTGCGGGTCGTGGACGCCTCGGTCTTCCCCGCCGTGCCCCGGGCCAACACCAACCTCGCCGCCATCATGACCGGCGAACTCATGGCCGCCCGCCTCGACGCCTGATCCGCTCCCTGACCGAGGCACCCGGACCCACCCCGTACCGAAGAGAGACGGCAGCCCGCATGGAAACCCTCCAGAACCACATCGGCGGCCGGTGGGAAGAGCCGGCCGGCGAGGACGTCGTCGCCGTGGTCAACCCCGCCACCGAGGAGACCGTCGCGCGGTTCCGCGTCGGCACCACCGACGACGTCGACCGCGCCGTGGCCGGGGCGGTGGCCGCGCAGCCCGGCTGGGCCGCGCTCACCGTGGCACGGCGCGTGGAACTGATCCACGCCTGGGCCGACACGATTTCCGCGCACGCCGCGGAACTGGCCGCACTGGAATGCCGGGAGATGGGCAAGCCGGTCGGCATCGGCCAGTCCTTCATCGCGGGGGCCGTGGCCGGACTGAAGGCCGCCGCGGACCAGGCGCTCACCTACCCGTTCACCGAAACGGTGACCGGTCCGAGTCCGGGTCCGGACGCAGATGCAGAGGCAGAGGCAGACGCGGATGCAGACGCGGATGCAGACGCGGACGCGGACGCAGGTACGGACGCGGGTACGGGTCCGGTGGGCGGGCGGACCGACATCGTCCGCCACCCGCTCGGCGTCACCGCCGTGATCACCCCGTGGAACTTCCCCGTCGTCATGGTCCTCGGCGCGCTCGGCCCGCTGCTCGCCGCCGGGAACACCGTCGTGGTCAAGCCCTCCGAGCGCTCCCCGGTCTCCACGGTCCGGCTGTTCGAACTGGCCGCCGCCACCGGGCTGCCCCCGGGCGTCCTGAACCTGGTCCTCGGCGACGCCCGCACCGGCGCGGCCCTGACGGAACACGAGGACGTACGGCTCGTCCACTTCACCGGCTCGGTCGGAGCGGGCCGCGCCGTGGGAACGGCTACCGGCCGGCGCCTGAGCCGCAGTGTGCTCGAACTCGGCGGCAAGGACCCCGTCGTGATCGACGCCGGAGTCGATCCGGTGGCCGCCGCACAGGCCGTCGCGTTCGGCGCGTTCATCAACACCGGCCAGATCTGCACCTCCATGGAGCGGATCTACGTCCATGAGCGGATCGCGGACGCGTTCGTGGAGGCGCTCGTGGCCGCCGCGGGGACCTTCGCCGTCGGCGACGGTCTCGACCCCGCCACGATGCTCGGCCCCCTGGTGGACGAACGGCAGCGCGACACCGTACGCCGCCATGTCGAGGACGCCGTCCGCAAGGGCGCCACCGTGCGCGCGGGCGGAGCCGTACCGGAGGGCCCCGGCTACTTCTATCCGGCGACCGTGCTCACCGGGGTCGACGACACCATGCTCGTGATGACCGAGGAGACGTTCGGCCCGGTCGCGCCCGTCACCGTCGTGCCGAGCTTCGAGGAGGGCCTGGCCCGCGCGGCGGACTCCCGCTACGGCCTCGCCGCCACCGTCTACACCGACGACCCCGGCCACATCGCGGCAGCCGCACGACTGCCCGTCGGTGTCGTCTGGGTCAACCAGTGGCAGGGCGGCGGCCCCGAGCGGCTGTACGAGCCCGCCCGCGACAGCGGTATGGGAGCCACCGGCGCCCGTGCCGCCTACGACGCGGCGACCCGGCCCGCCGCGGTGCACATCGCCGCCACCGCTCCGGCGGCCGGCCGGTGACCACCGCCAAGGAGGCCGCGGCACGGCA
>NZ_JBHWZP010000516.1:0-4652 GCF_042728395.1 Streptomyces sp. NPDC060205 | reverse complement strand
GGCTGGTTTTTCAGCCCGTCCGGCGTTTGAGGACGAGCGCGCAGCGCGACAGGGGGGCGAGGGGGCGCAGCCCCCATGTGTGGACGGGAACGGGTAGGGGCGGCGGGGGCGGAGAAAGCCCTAGCTCAGCCGGGATTCCAGTTCCGCCACGATCTCGTTCACCGCCACCGGCACCTGCTCCCCCGACTCCATGTCCTTCAGCTGCACGACCCCCTCGGAGAGGTCCCGCTCACCGGCGACAACCGTGTACCGCGCCCCACTACGGTTCGCGTTCTTCATCGCGCCCTTCAGCCCCTTCCCCCCGTAGGAGAAGTCCGCGGCAACCCCGTTGCGCCGCAGCTCGGTCACCACACCGAAGAGCACCCGCCGCGCCTCCTCCCCGAGCGGCACCGCGAACACACTCGTGGCGGAGGGAAGCTGGAGCGAGACACCCTCGGCCTCAAGGGCGAGGACCGTACGGTCGACGCCGAGCGCCCACCCCACGGACGGCAGCGCGGGCCCGCCGATCATCTCGGAGAGGCCGTCGTAGCGCCCGCCGCCACCGACCGCGGACTGCGAGCCGAGGCCGTCGTGCACGAACTCGAAGGTGGTCCGGGTGTAGTAGTCGAGCCCCCGGACCAGCTTGGGGTCGTCCTCGTAGGAGACGCCCGCCGCCGTGATCAGCTCGCGCACCTCCTCGTGGTACGCCTTGCACGCGTCGCAGAGGTAGTCCCGCAGGAGCGGGGCGCCCACCAGCTGCTTCTGGACGTCGTCCCGCTTGTCGTCGAGGACGCGCAGCGGGTTGATGTCGGCGCGGCGCAGGGTCTCCTCGTCGAGGTCGAGGCCCCGCAGGAAGTCCTGGAGCGCGGCCCGGTAGACGGGCCGGCACTCCTTGTCGCCGAGCGAGTTGAGCAGGATGCGGAACTCGCGCAGTCCGAGCGCGCGGTACGCCTGGTCGGCCAGGATGATCAGCTCGGCGTCCAGCGCCGGGTCCTCCGCGCCGATGGCTTCCGCGCCGACCTGCGAGAAGTGCCTGTACCGGCCCTTCTGCGGGCGTTCGTAGCGGTAGTAGGAGCCCGAGTACCAGAGCTTGACGGGGAGGTTGCCGAGCTTGTGGAGGTTGGCCTCCAAGGCGGCCCGCAGCACGGAGGCCGTGCCCTCGGGGCGCAGCGCCAGCTGGTCGCCGCCCTTGGTCTCGAAGGCGTACATCTCCTTGGTCACGATGTCGGTGGACTCACCGACTCCGCGCGCGAACAGTTCGACGCTCTCGAAGCCGGGCGTCTCGATGTAGCCGTAGCCGGAGTTGCGCAGCGGGGCGGCGATCGCCTCGCGCACCGCGAGGTACTTCGCGCTGTCCGGCGGGATGAGGTCGTACGTGCCCTTGGGGGCCCTGAAGGTGCTCACGGGAATTCTCTCGTCACATTCCTCGTCGCGGGGCGGATGTCGGGTCCGCTCCCTGGCCGGCCGCCGCCACCTGCCGCAGATACGGGTTGGTGGCGCGCTCCTGGCCGATGGTCGTCTGGGCGCCGTGGCCGGACAGCACCACGGTCGAGTCGTCGAGCGGCAGGCACACGCGTGCCAGCGAGCCGAGCATCTCGTCCATGTCGCCGCCGGGCAGGTCGGTTCGTCCGATGGAGCCGGCGAAGAGCAGATCCCCGGAGAAGAACACGGAAGGGATCTCCGTGTTCTCGGGCATCCGGAACGTCACCGACCCCTTCGTATGGCCGGGCGCGTGCGCGACGGAGAAGTCGAGACCGGCGAGTTTCAGCGCGGCGCCGTCCGTCAGTTCCCGTACGTCGTCCGGTTCGCCGACCGTCAGCTCGCCCATCAGCGGCATGCCGATCGAGCGGCCGAGCGCCCGCTCGGGGTCGCTCATCATGTACCGGTCCTCGGGGTGGATCCAGGCGGGCACGTCGTGCGCGCCGCACACCGGGACCACCGAGGCCACATGGTCGATGTGGCCGTGCGTGAGGACGACGGCGACGGGCTTGAGCCGATGCTTGGCGAGCGCTTCCTCGACTCCCTGAGCGGCCTGGTGGCCCGGGTCGATGATCACGCACTCCTCACCTGCGGCGGGGGCGACCAGATAACAGTTGGTGCCCCAGGCCCCGGCGGGGAACCCGGCAATGAGCACGTTCGTCCTTCGGTATGCCGTACGGAATGTCGCACGGGGATGGCTTCGCTGCGGTTCAGAGCCTACCGGCGCTGCCGGAACCACAGCGAACCCATATACGGTACGGGGCACACGCAGGCGGTCGGCTCACAAGACCCACGCGTCCCACCTGACGTACGAGACGCATGAGGAGATAACCCGGTGGTCACCCAGGAACAGCGGCGGCGTCAGCTCGCCCGGGAGAAGTTCTTGCGGCAACAGCAGCGGCGTACGTCCGCTCGGCGCAAGGCCCACGCTCGTAACGCGGTGATCGCGTCGGTCCTCGGCGTGATCGTCGTGGGCAGCGTGGTGTCGTACGCGACCGGGGTCTTCAAGAAGGACGACGACGACAAGTCGAACGCCGCCGCGGAGGCCACCCCGAGCGCCTCCCCCAGCAAGGCTCCGGATCCCTGTGACAAGGCCGCCGCGGGCAAGGTGAAGTCGCTGACGTACAAGAAGGAACCGGCGATCACCATCGACAAGTCGGCGAACTACACGATGAAGCTGCAGACGACCTGCGGCGCGATAGACATCGACATGCCGGCCTCGAAGGCCCCGCACACCGTGAACTCGTTCAGCTTCCTGGTGGGCAAGGGCTATCTGGACCACACCAAGTGCCACCGTCTGACGACGAACGGCATCTACGTGCTCCAGTGCGGCGACCCGCAGGGCACCGGCATGGGCGGGCCCGGCTACACCATCCCCGACGAGAACCTCAAGGACAAGCGCCTCAAGGGCGATGTCTACCCGGCGGGCACGGTGGCGATGGCCAACCAGTACAACGCGCAGACGAAGGAAGGCCGCGACAGCGGCGGCAGCCAGTTCTTCCTCGTCTACCAGGACAGTCAGTTGCCGGCCAACTACACACCGTTCGGCACGATTTCCGAATCGGG
Organism: Streptomyces sp. NPDC060205; assembly: GCF_042728395.1. NCBI lineage: Bacteria > Bacillati > Actinomycetota > Actinomycetes > Kitasatosporales > Streptomycetaceae > Streptomyces > Streptomyces sp. NPDC060205. The sequence continues at coordinate 1,628 of NZ_JBHWZP010000516.1, read as the reverse complement.
CATGAAGGTGCTGAAGAAAATCGCGGCCGCCGGCGAGAGCACTGGCCAGGGCGACGGCACACCCAACGCGACCGTCGTGATCGACAAGGCGACCGTGACGAAATCCTGACCGCAGGCAGCGAAATTTCGGTCGCGCGGGATGCGGACAGCCGCCCCGCCGGTCGCCTATGTTGGCCGTGACGAAACTGTGGACGATGCCCGGGGGCAAAGCAGCCCCACGCAGGCATCATGTGGAGGAGGCGCTGTGAGCAGCGACCCGTGGGGCCGCGTCGACGAGACGGGCACCGTGTACGTGCGTACCACCGACGGCGAGCAGGTCGTCGGTTCCTGGCAGGCCGGTACCCCCGACGAGGCACTGGCCTACTTCGAGCGCAAGTACGAGGGACTGGTCGTGGAGATCGGCCTCCTCGAACGACGAGTGAAGACCACCGACCTGTCCTCGAAGGACGCCCAGGTCGCCATCGCCCATATCCGCGAACAGGTGGACGCCCACCACGCGGTGGGGGATCTGGACGCGCTGAAGGTCCGGCTGGACAAGCTCGTCGAGACGGTCGACGCCCGTCGTGAGGAGCGCAAGGCTCAGCGGGCGAAGCAGTCCGACGAGGCCCGGCACTCCAAGGAGGCGCTGGTCGTCGAGGCGGAGGAGCTGGCCCAGTCCGATCAGTGGCGGGCCGCGGGAGAGCGGCTGCGCGCGCTCGTGGACACCTGGAAGGGCCTGCCGAGGCTCGACCGGAAGTCCGACGACGAGCTGTGGCACCGCTTCTCGCACGCGCGCTCGGCGTTCTCCAAGCGGCGCAAGGCGCACTTCGCGTCGCTGGACGCGCAGCGCGAGGAGGCCCGCAAGACCAAGGAGAAGCTGGTCGCGGAGGCCGAGTCGCTCTCGGCCTCGTCCGACTGGGGTCCGACGGCGGCCCGTTACCGCGAGCTGATGGCGGACTGGAAGGCCGCGGGCCGCGCCCAGCGCGAGCACGAGGACGACCTGTGGAACCGCTTCCGCGGCGCCCAGGACGTGTTCTTCGCGGCGCGCAGCTCGGTGTTCGCCGAGCGGGACGCGGAGCAGACGGAGAACCTGAAGCTCAAGGAGGAGCTGGCCGAGGAGGCCGAGAAGCTCGTCCCGGTGCAGGATCTGAAGGCGGCCAGGGCCGCTTTCCGCTCGATCAACGAGCGCTGGGAGGCCATCGGCCATGTGCCGCGGGACGCCCGGCCGAAGGTCGAGGGGCGGATGCACGCGGTGGAGCGGGCGCTCCAGGAGTCCGAGGAGACCGAGTGGCGCCGGACGAACCCGGAGGCACGCGCGCGTGCGGAGGGTCTGACCGGGCAGCTGCAGGCCGCTGTGGACAAGCTCCAGGGGCAGATCGAGACGGCTCGCTCCGCGGGGAACGGGGCCAAGGCCGACAAGCTCCAGCGGGAGCTGGATGGTCGGCAGGCGCTGCTTGAGCAGGCGCTCAAGGGGCTGCACGAGTTCGGGGGGTAGCCCCAGCCCTAGCGAGACGTGCCGCTGGATGCCCGGGTTGCGTCTGCGGGTGGACTGTGGCCGGCCGCGCAGTTCCCCGCGCCCCTGAAGAAGCGGGGCCGGGCGCCGCGTTCCCCGTGCGGCTCAAAGCCAAAAGACTGCGCAGTTCCCCGCG
>NZ_JBHWZP010000515.1:0-4652 GCF_042728395.1 Streptomyces sp. NPDC060205 | reverse complement strand
CCCCTCAAAAGCGGGGCTGCGCCCCGGCTTTTGCCCCTTCAGGGGCGCGGGGAACTGCGCGACCAGCCCCCACCGGCCCGCAGACAGGTCGCTGCCCCTGAGGTATCAGAACGCGCTCAACGGCCGAGAGCCGCCAGCTCCTTGGCCGCCTCCGTGAGGTCTTTCGCGGTGTCGATGGCGCGCCAGTACGCGCCCTGCGGGATCGGATAGCCGGCCAGGCGGCGCTCACGGGCCAGCCGCGGGAACGTGGAGCGCTCGTGGTCACCGAGGGAGGGCAGCAGATCGGCGAACTCGGGGGAGAACACGTACACACCCGCGTTGATGCCGTGCGCGGTCGGCGGGGCCTCGATGAAGTCCGTGATGTGACCGAAGTCGTCGGTCTGGACGGCGCCCCACGGAAGGCGGGGACGGGCCAGCGCGAGGGTCGCCACCGCGTCGCGCTCGGTGTGGAAGTCCGCCATCTCCCGCAGCGAGAAACGGGTCCAGATGTCACCGTTCGTCGCGTACCAGGGGCGGTCGGGGTGCGGCAGGTGCTTCGCGGCGTACTTGAGGCCGCCGCCACGGCCCAGGGGCTCCGACTCGACCACGGTGGTCACGGAGACGGGCAGATCCGCCGACTCCAGCCACTCCTGGAGCACCTCGGCGAGATGGCCGCAGGAGACGACGACGTCGGTGACGCCCTCCTCGGCGAGCCAGGTCAGCTGGTGGCCGATGATCGGGGTCCCGGTGCCGGGGATCTCGACCATCGGCTTGGGGCGGTCGTCGGTGTAGGGACGCAGCCTTGAGCCCTGGCCGCCGGCCAGGACGACGGCTTGAACGGGGCGCGACGCTGCGTTCGGATCGGTCATGCCCGAACTTTACGTCGCGCCCCGCGGGATCAGCCGGTGGGGTTTGTGCGGTGCCTGGGAGAAATCGGTCTGCGGGACGGTGGGGGCTGGGCGCGCAGTTCCCCGCGCCCCATGCGGGGCCGGGGCGCGGTCTCCCACCAGACGGGCTCAGGCGTGCTGGGCTGCTACGCCCGTGGCGAAGGACGTGTCGCACACCGGGCGGGCGAACGACTGGGCGCGGACGGGGCCGTACGCGCGGACCGCCGCGCGGCCGAGGGCCCGGGCGATGGAGGCGCAGTGCCTGCCGAGGGACGGGCGGCCGTTCACGGCCTCCTGGAGGTGGGTGAGGGCGACCCCCGGGTTCTTCTCCTGGAGTTCCAGCAGGAGTTTGTCGCGCAGCACGTCGTGTGGAGCGCGGGACGGGGCGCGCCGGGAGACGTCCTCGGCGGAGGCTGCGAGAGCCGACGTCGAGGATTCGTTCCCCGACCAGTTGACCCGGGTGACCGCGAGCGTGCCGGAGAGCACCAGGACGACGGGCAGAACGAGGGCGAGGGTACGGCCGATCCGGCGGGCCGGACCGCGGCCGTGTCGGGTCGGTCGGCCGGAGGGGCCGTGGCCGTGTCGCGTCGAGTGGTTAGTGGAGTGCTTCACGCGAGTGAGGGTAGCGCGGGGTGATGATTTGGCGACATTTAGTAATCAGTTCGGGGGACGGGGGAGCGACCGTTTTCGAGTTTGATGTTGACGAACAGATGTCGAAATGACCGGTCTGCCGGGGTATTTGTCGACAACGAGAAAGGCCCCGCAGGGGTCTGCGGGGCCTTCTTCGTCAACCTGGGTGAATTCTCCGGGATTCGCCCGGCCGGTCGGGGAGGTTGCGATCAGTCGGTGAGGCGCTCACCGGTGGAGGTCGAGAACACGTGGGTCTCGCCCGCGCGCGGCACGACGTGCAGCGTCGAGCCCTTCTCCGGGACCGCGCGGCCGCTGACGCGGACGACCAGGTCCTTGAGGTCGTCGCCGACCTTGGCGCTGCCGTAGACGTAACCGTCGGCGCCGAGTTCCTCGACGACGTTCACGGTGACGGCGAGGCCGGCCGGGGCGTCCGCCGTCTCCTTCGACAGGCTCGACGCGGCGCCGCCGCCCTGCTCGACGATGTCGAAGTGCTCGGGACGGACACCGACCGTGACCGTACGGTCACCCTTGTCGGAGGCGGTCTTGAGGGCCTCGCGGTTGACGGGCACCACGCTGTTGCCGAACTTCACGCCACCGTCGGTGATCGGGACCTCGACGAGGTTCATCGCCGGGGAGCCGATGAAGCCGGCGACGAAGAGGTTCGCCGGGCGGTCGTACATGTTGCGCGGCGAGTCGACCTGCTGGAGCAGACCGTCCTTGAGGACCGCCACGCGGTCACCCATCGTCATGGCCTCGACCTGGTCGTGGGTCACGTACACCGTGGTGATGCCGAGGCGGCGCTGCAGCGACGCGATCTGCGTACGGGTCGAGACGCGGAGCTTGGCGTCGAGGTTCGACAGCGGCTCGTCCATGAGGAACACCTGGGGCTCACGCACGATGGCGCGGCCCATGGCGACACGCTGGCGCTGACCGCCGGAGAGCGCCTTCGGCTTGCGGCCGAGGTACTCGGTGAGGTCGAGGATCTTCGCCGCGTCCTCGACCTTCTGGCGGATCTCGGCCTTGTTGACGCCGGCGATCTTGAGCGCGAAGCCCATGTTGTCCGCGACCGTCATGTGCGGGTACAGCGCGTAGTTCTGGAACACCATGGCGATGTCCCGGTCCTTGGGCGGCAGGTGCGTGACGTCGCGGTCGCCGATGTGGATGGATCCGCCGTTGACGTCCTCAAGACCCGCGAGCATGCGCAGGGAGGTGGACTTTCCGCAGCCGGAGGGACCGACGAGGACGAGGAACTCGCCGTCCGCGACGTCGAGCTCAAGCTGGTCTACGGCAGGCTTCTCGCCACCCGGGTAGATGCGGGTCGCCTTGTTGAACGAGACAGTGGCCATGGTGAGGGGCCCCCTTCACCGGCAGGAACGTGCCGGACGATCCGTTGTAAAGGTGGTGTACCGCTACGGAACGATCCGTAGTGGTGTAGTCCACATGAGCGGACTGGTTCAGGACGCTACCTCGCGTTCACACGTTCTGTCAGTACTCGGTGGGCAATGAAGTTCGAGGAAATTTTCGACGGGCCCCCGCTGTGACGTGGGTACACTGCTTCGGGCGTGCCTGCGAGCACGCACAGGCACGTCCGCGTGCAGGCCTCCTTAGCTCAGTCCGGCCAGAGCAACGCACTTGTAATGCGTAGGTCGTCGGTTCGAATCCGACAGGGGGCTCATTTGAATGCCCAGCTCAGACATCGTCTGAGCTGGGCATTTTCGTTCAGCGGATGCGGCGGCGCCGGAGTGCGCGAGCCGCGCGGCTGTCTCCAGTCTCAGTTCTAGTCTCAGTCGGGGGCTCAGGCGCCGGTTCCGGGGCGGGCAGGAAGGTGTCGCCCATGCGGCGCATGGCGTCCTTCGAGAGGTGCGAGCGGCCCTTGACGTAGCGGCGGGTCTGGCTGATCTGCGTGTGCCGAAGGATCTCCATGATGGTCGGCATGTCCACCCCCAGCTCATTGAGGATCGTGCCCGCCGTATGACGGCTCCCGTCGTATAGGCGACGGTCACCGATGCCTGCCTCTGCCAACAGCTCCTTGAACTCTCCCCAGTCCTCCCGGGGGTCGATGGGGCGGCCATCGGGTCGGGTGAACACGGCATGGTGCTCCTGCCAGAGTTCGCCGGCCGCCTCCCGTAGTTCGTCCTGCTGTGCCTTGTGCGCGAGCAGGTAGGGGATAAATGCGGGCGGGATCGGTACGGGGTTCGTGCTCTTCTTGGTCTTGGGGCGGGTGAAGGCCAGACCGCCGCCCTTGCGGTGGGGGCAGATGCTCGCGTGCTTGACGCAGGTCTTGGTGCACGGCTTCGGGCAACCGCGCTTGTAGCCGCTGTGTGTGGCGCAGTTCGGGGGGCAGGGATCGAAGCGGTGCAGGCGTGCCCCGCAGGCGTGCGCGTCAGCGCACCCGTGCCTCCACGTGAGGCGCTGGAGCTGCCACCGCGGGTGGAACAGCTCGGCCTGTAGGTCGACGTAGGGCCACCGCAGGCCCAGGGTCTCGCCCTGCCGGAACCCCATGCCGACCCCGACGATCCACCGCATGAACGTGGGCCGCTTGGCCGCCGCTTCCAGGAACGCTTTCGCCTCTTCCTGGGTGAACGGGTTCGTCTCGGTCTCGTCGATGCTGGGCGGGTCGACCAGGGTGGCGACGTTCTCGCCGATCATCCGGCGGCGGTGGGCAATCTTCAGGGCCCGCGACAGGATGCGGTGCACCTTGACGACGTGGGAGGGAGCGCGCCCGGCATCGAGCATGGCCCGGTACATCTGCTCAAGGTGCTCGGGGGCGAGCTTGTCGATGCGGTGCTTTCCGACGCCGGGGACGATGTCGTTGCGGGTCTTGGACCAGTAGTCGTCAAGCGAGCGTGGCTTGAGTTTCAGGCTCGCAATGTCGGTGAGGTAGGTCTCCATCCACTGTCCGACCGTGGGCTTACGGCCTGCCTTGGTCGCGCGCCCCTCGTCGCGGAGCTTTTCCAGTTCGCGGACCTTTCGCCGCACGGCGGGTTCGGTGCGGGCCATGCGGTGGCGGCGGTCGGGGCTTCCGTCGGGGAGCACGCCCATGGTGACGCGGCCGTGCCACCAGCCGTCATCGCCGAAGTAGATGGTGGATTCCAGGTTCGACTTACGAGGGCTCACGTATGCCTCCATGCGAGAGGCGGCCCCGGCACATGCCGG
>NZ_JBHWZP010000514.1:0-4678 GCF_042728395.1 Streptomyces sp. NPDC060205 | reverse complement strand
GCGGGCGGTGCCCGGTGGGGCGGGCACCGCCCGTGGTCGGACACCGGTCCGGCAGGGGCGACCGGCTTGGAGCGGTGACCCAGGTTCCGCCCGTGGGCCGCCGGCGGGTTAGAGGACGTGCTGACAGTTCGACTCGCGCGTTCTGTCAGTTCCCTGACAAAAACGTGGTGCCGGTTCCACGCCGTGGACCAGAGCCCAGGCACCCCCGGCCCGCCGACAATCCGTGCGGACGAAGGATGCGACGGCGGAAGGAGCGGCCGGTGGGACGTGCACGGCTGCCGGCACTGTTCTCCCTGCTCACCCTGACCGGCTTCATCACGACGCTCGACAACACGGTCATCAACGTCGCGCTGCCGACCGTGCAGCGCGAACTGGGCCTGACGGTCCCGGACCTGGAGTGGGTGGCCGCCGGCTACGTGCTCAGTTTCGGCGCACTGCTGCTGCCCGGCGGCCGGCTGACCGACCTGTGCGGACGCAGGCCGGTGCTGGCCGCCGGGATCGTCGTCTTCACGGTGTCCTCGGCGGCGTGCGCCCTCGCGGACAGCGGGGGCGCGCTGATCGCGGCCCGTACGGTGCAGGGGGTCGGCGCCGCGCTGATCATTCCGGCCTCGCTCGCCGTCATCGCGGTGGACCTGCCCGCGCGACTGCGCTCCACGGCCGTCGGACTGTGGACGGCGGCCCTGGCCGTGGCGCTGGCGCTGGGGCCCGTGGTGGGCGGTTTCGTCACCGAACGGTGGGGCTGGGTCTGGGTGTTCGCGCTGAACGTGCCCTTCGGTGTGCTGGCCCTGCTGCTGATGCCGGCCGTGCCCGCCAGGTCCGCGCCCCGCCGCGGCGGTCCGGACATGCCGGGTGTCCTGCTGTCCGTCCTCGCGCTCTACCTCCTCACGTACGGGCTCGTACGCGGTCAGGAACACGGCTTCACCGCCGCGCCCGTCCCGCAGTGCCTGGCCGTCTCCGCGGTCGCCGCCTGCGTGTTCGTCCTCGTGGAGGCCAGGACCGCACGGCCGCTCGTCGAACTGCGGCTGCTGCGCGACCGGTTCCTCACCGGCGGGATCCTCGCGCAGGTGCTGTGGGGCATCGGGGTCAACGGGGTGTTCTTCTTCACCGCCCTCTACCTCCAGCGGGTGCTCGGCTTCTCCCCCACCGAGGCGGGGCTGGCCTTTCTGCCGCTGGCGGGCGCGCTGCTGCTCGGGACACCGATGGCCGAACGGGCGGCCCGCGCGCTCGGCGCCCATGTCTCGATCGCGGGCGGACTCGGACTGGTCGCGGTCGGCCTGCTGTACGTCTCCGGCGTGGGCGCGGGGGCCAGCTACTGGGATCTGCAGCCGGGGCTGCTGCTGATCGGCTGGGGTTCCGCGCTCACCACTCCCCTGACGGTTCGTTCCCTGCTGCGGGTCCCGGAGGACGGGATGGGGATGGCGACGGGCCTGGTGAGCGCGGCACGCGAGGTCTCCGGGGTGTTCGGGGTGGTCCTGGTGGGGGTGGTCCTCACCCGGCGCGAGCGGGCCGAACTGCGCTCCGGGGCCGCTCCGCGCGAGGCCTTCCTCGCGGGGTACGACCGGGGGCTGCGGATCGCGGCGTGCTGCGTACTGGCGGGCGCGCTGGTCACGCTGCTGACGCTGCGCCGCCGCGGCCGTCACCGGCGTCCACGGCGGGTCGTGGCGCGCTCCGGTGACGGATCCGGGGTTGTCGTGAAGTGACAAGTCCCGGGTGCGTGACTGTCAGCCCGCGATGAAGCTGGGCAGAATCCGCGCGGGTAACGTCGGTGTGCCCCACTTCCCGTATGCGGAAGGAGCCGCCGCGTGAACGGATTCCGCATACCGGCGGGCGAGGCCGGGATGACGACCGTGACCGGCCCAGGCGTCGCCGAGGCGGTGGACGGCCCGTTCAAGTCGTTCCCCTCGGGACTGCACGCCCAGCTCAGACCGTTCTTCGCCGACATCACCGAAGAGGTCGTACGGGCGATCAGGACCGAGATCCCGGAGTACGCGCGGCCGACGGACGACACGTACATGCAGGTCGTGCACCAAGGGGTGGAGCACGCCCTGCAGGGGTTCCTGCAGCGGATGGCCGAGCCCGACAGCGACGGGGAGCCGGTGCGGGCGACGTACCAGCGCATCGGCCGGGGCGAGGCGGACGAGGGGCGCAGTCTCGACGCGTTCCAGTCGGCCCTGCGGCTCGGAGCGCGGGTGGCGTGGCGCCGTATCAACGCCCTGGTGGACGCCGATCTGCTGCCCCGTCATGTGCTGGCCGCGTTCGGGGAGGCGCTGTTCCTGCACCTCGACGAGATGGCGGCCGCGACGACGACCGGGTACACGGAGGCGCGGCTGCACGCGGCGGGCGAGCTGCGGCAGCGGCGTACGCGGCTGATCGATCTGCTGATCGTGGATCCGCCCGCGTCGGTCGCGGCCGTCACGGAGCTGGCGCACACCGCGCAGTGGCCGGTGCCCCGCTCGCTGGCGGTGGTCGTCGTCGACCGCGGCGCGCGGGCCGCGGGGCCGCCGCCCATCGTGCCGCCGGAGTTCCTGGCACGGTTCGACGCGCATCCCGCCGTGCTGGTGGTGCCCGACCCCGAGGGCCCCGGCCGGGCCCGGGCCGTCGCCGGGGCGCTGCAGGGGTTACGGGCCGCCATGGGCCCCACCGTCGCGCTCCAGGAAGGGGCCAGGTCCCTGCGGTGGGCCACGGAGGCACTGGACCTGGCCCGGCGGGGCGTGCTGCCCGACACGCAGCTGGTGCGCTGCCGGGACCATCTGGCCACGCTGCTGCTGTTCCGCGACGAGGCCCTGGTGGACGCGATGGCCGACCGGCACCTGCGTCCCCTGGACGACGTGCGCCTGCCACAGCGGGAACGCCTCGCGGAGACGCTGCTCAGCTGGCTCCAGTGCGGCCACAACGCGAGCGAGGTCGCCGCGCGGCTCGCCGTCCACCCCCAGACGGTCCGTTACCGCATGCGCCAGCTGGACGAACTGTTCGGCGACCGCCTCCACGACCCGACGACCCAGTTCGAAATGCAACTGGCACTGCGCGCACTGAACTTGCGACGGGTGGCCGGGGGCGCGGTGACGCTCACAACGGCTGCCCGAGGGTGAGCGTGTACGCCCCGAAGCCGCTGCGCTCGTAGAACCGGATCGCGTCCTGGTTGGCCGCATAGGCCGTCACCTCCGCATGCTGGGCTCCCTGTTCACGCGCCCACTCCAGAAAGCCGGCGACGAGCCGCGCCCCGGTCCGGGTACCGCGATGCGCCGTACGCACGTACAGGCTGAGCAAGGTGGCGACTTTCAGCGGACGCATCGCGGACCCCTCCGCGACGACGCCTGCGAGATGCCCCACGACTTCCCCACCGCTTTCGGCCACGAGCAGGAGCCGTGCCGGGTCGTCGAGACCCGAGGCGAACCGCTCGGCGCCGTGCGCCAGCGGCCAGCTGATGTCGACCGAGGGGTCGCGGGTGCCTGCGTCCTCGGCGAACAGGGCCGCGCTGGAGGCGACGAGTGCCGGGACGTCGTCGGGGCGGGCCCTGCGAACGGTCGCTGTACGGACGGTCGCCTTGTCGCGGTCATCAGTCATGAAGCAGGACGTTAGCGCCCGGGTACGACAACGATGAGGCACTTCCTGGACAGGTGTCCAAGAATAGTGGACACTCGTCCAGGAACTTGGACGCCCGTCCAGGTTGTCGCGACCCTTGAAGGAGCCCATCCCCCATGCAGACGCTCGCGAACGTGCTGGTCGGGCTGGTTGCCGTCCTGCATCTGTACATCCTTGTTCTGGAGATGTTCCTGTGGGAGCGGAAGCCGGGGCGCGGGCTGCACGGGTTCGATGCGGAGATGGCTCGGGCCACCGCCCCGCTCGCCGCCAACCAGGGGCTCTACAACGGGTTTCTGGCCGCCGGGCTCATCTGGGGGCTGGTCGCCGACGATCCGACGGGGTTCGCGGCCCAGGTCTTCTTCCTGGCGTGCGTGGTCGTCGCCGGTCTGTACGGGGCGGCCACCGCGAACCGGCGCATCCTGTTCGCGCAGGCCCTACCCGGCGCGCTCGCCCTCGCCGCCGTCCTCGTCGCCCGGTGATCTCCGACCCCCGGGCCGAACGCACGCGGGCCAAGCTGCGCCGGGCCCTCCTCGACGAGTGCGCCAGGCGGCCGCTCACCGAGGTGAACGTCACCTCGCTGGTGCGCGCGGCCGGGGTCGGCCGGGCCACGTTCTATCTGCACTACGCCGACCTGGAGGCGCTGGCCGTCGACGCCTGCGCCGATGTCGTACGCGACGCCGTGGACGCGCTGCACGCGTGGCGGGGCAGGCCCGATCCAAGGTCGGCGCCGGACGCGCTGATCGGGTTCTTCACGAGTCTCCCCCCACACGCCCTGCTGTATCGCGCGCTGCTGGCCCCGGGGGGCGGAGGTCCGCTGGGGCGCGTCCTTCATCAGGACCTGCGCGCCCGCAGTCTCGCCGAACGTGAGCTCGCCGGGGCACCGCAGGCTCCGCTCGTCGCCTCCGCCGTCGCCGCGGCGTTCGCGGGGGTCCTGGCGGACTGGCTGCACGGTTTCGTGGAGGGCTCCCCGGAGGAGGTCGCACAGAAGGTGTGGCGGTTGCTTGTCGCGCTGCACGCGGTGCGGTGGGAGGGGGCGGGGGCGGGTGACGGATGAGATTCGGCTGCGGGCCGGTGGGGGCCGTTCGCGCAGTTCCCC
>NZ_JBHWZP010000513.1:0-4705 GCF_042728395.1 Streptomyces sp. NPDC060205 | reverse complement strand
CACGAGCCCCCGCTCGCCGGTCCGCGACGGCGGGCTCGGTCGTGTGCGGCTCCGGCCGCGCCCGGGGCCGACGTGGAGCCTGCCGGTCGCGGGCCTGGAGCCCTCCCCATCAGGCCGCCGCGTCACTCCCGCCACAGCCCGGCTCCGGCCTCCCGTGCACCCCTCCGGCCCCGGCTCGTCCCCCACTTGGCCTCGCCTTGTCCCGGGCTTGGCGATTTTGGCACCACACTTTGTTCACAACCTCACTTACGGGTTAGCCTGCGGCGTATTTCCTCGTCGGTGGCCCGGTGCACAAGGGGTGGCAGACGAGGGCGTGGTCCGGCAGTGGGCCTGTAGTTCCGCGTCCCTTTCGCACAGGTTGCACAGGGACCCAAGAGGCATGGAACGAGGGTGCGCATGACCAGCCAGACGACCGACACTGTCGACCGCACGCCGGGCGACCAGGAGCTGCGACAGCTGCTGGCCGGCCTCACGGCCGTACGGGACGGCGACTTCGGCACCCGTCTGCCGGACGACGGGGACGGCCTCCTGGGCGACATCGCCACCGTCTTCAACGGCATGGTCGACCAGCTGTCCGTGTTCACGTCCGAGGTCACCCGCGTCGCGCGCGAGGTCGGCACCGAAGGGACCCTCGGCGGCCAGGCGGAGGTGCCGGGCGTGTCCGGGACCTGGGCCGATCTCACCGACTCGGTCAACGCCATGTCGGGCAACCTCACCACCCAGGTGCGTGACATCGCCCAGGTGGCGACCGCGGTCGCCAAGGGCGATCTGTCGCAGAAGATCGACGTGCCGGCCAGGGGCGAGATCCTCCAGCTCAAGGAGACCGTCAACACGATGGTCGACCAGCTGTCCGCCTTCGCCGACGAGGTCACCCGCGTCGCCCGCGAGGTCGGCAGCGAGGGACGCCTCGGCGGCCAGGCCCAGGTGCCCGGCGTCGGCGGTGTCTGGCGCGACCTCACCGACTCGGTCAACCTGATGGCGGGCAACCTCACCGCGCAGGTCCGCAACGTCGCCCAGGTGACGACCGCGGTCGCCAGGGGTGACCTGTCCCAGAAGATCACCGTGGACGCCCGCGGTGAGATCCTGGAGCTCAAGAACACCATCAACATCATGGTCGACCAGCTGTCCGCGTTCGCCGACGAGGTCACCCGCGTGGCCCGCGAGGTGGGCACCGAGGGACGGCTCGGCGGCCAGGCGGACGTCAAGGGTGTCAAGGGCACCTGGCGCGACCTCACCGACTCGGTGAACTTCATGGCGGGCAACCTCACCGCGCAGGTCCGCAACGTCGCCCAGGTGGCGACCGCGGTCGCCAGGGGCGATCTGTCGCAGAAGATCACCGTGGACGCCCGGGGTGAGATCCTCGCCCTGAAGGAGACCCTCAACACGATGGTGGACCAGTTGTCCGCCTTCGCCGACGAGGTCACCCGCGTCGCCCGCGAGGTCGGCACCGCGGGCAACCTGGGCGGTCAGGCCACCGTGCGCGGGGTCTCGGGAACCTGGAAGGACCTCACCGACAACGTCAACGTGATGGCGTCCAACCTGACGGGCCAGGTCCGCTCGATCGCCCAGGTCGCCACGGCCGTGGCCCGCGGCGACCTCAGCCAGAAGATCACCGTCGAGGCCAAGGGCGAGGTCGCCGCCCTCGCGGACGTCATCAACACCATGGTCGACACGCTGTCCGCGTTCGCCGACGAGGTCACCCGCGTGGCCCGCGAGGTGGGCACCGAGGGACGGCTCGGCGGCCAGGCCCAGGTGCCGAACGTGGCGGGCACGTGGAAGGACCTCACCGACAACGTCAACTCGATGGCCAACAACCTCACCGGCCAGGTGCGCAACATCGCGCTGGTGACGACGGCGGTGGCCAAGGGCGACCTGTCCAAGAAGATCGACGTCGACGCCCGCGGCGAGATCCTCGAACTGAAGACCACCATCAACACGATGGTCGACCAGCTCTCCGCGTTCGCCGCGGAGGTCACCCGCGTGGCCCGCGAGGTCGGCAGCGAGGGACGCCTCGGCGGCCAGGCCGAGGTGGAGGGCGTCTCCGGCACCTGGAAGCGCCTCACCGAGAACGTCAACGAACTCGCGGGCAACCTGACCCGGCAGGTCCGCGCGATCGCCGAGGTCACCAGCGCCGTCGCCGAGGGCGACCTGACCCGCTCGATCACCGTCGAGGCCTCGGGCGAGGTCGCCGAACTCAAGGACAACATCAACTCCATGGTGGAGTCCCTGCGCGAGACCACGCGGGCCAACCAGGAGCAGGACTGGCTCAAGACCAACCTGGCGCGGGCCTCCGGACTCATGCAGGGCCACCGGGACCTGTCCGTGGTGGCCGAGCTCATCATGGACGAGCTCGCGCCCCTCGCCTCCGCCCAGTACGGCGCGTTCTACCTCGCGGAGGAGACCGGCAACGGCAGCGAACTGCGGCTCGTCGGCTCGTACGGATACCCCGACGAGGACGACCGGCCCGACCGCATCCCCTTCGGGCGCTCCCTGGTCGGCCAGGCCGCGCGCAGCCGGCGCGCCATCACGGTCGACGAGCTGCCGCCGAACTACGTGTCCATCTCCTCGGGACTCGGCCGGACGGTACCGACCGCCCTGGTGGTGCTGCCGATCGTGGTGGAGGACCAGGTGCTCGGGGTGATCGAGCTGGCGTCGGTCACCCGCTTCACCCAGATCCACCTGGACTTCCTGGGCCAGCTGATGGAGACCATCGGCGTCAACGTCAACACCATCGTGGCCAACGCCCGTACGGACGAACTGCTCGACGAGTCCCAGCGGCTCACCGCGGAACTGCAGGCGCGCTCCGAGGAACTGCAGGTCCAGCAGGACGAGCTGCAGCGCTCCAACGAGGAGCTGGAGGACAAGGCCTCCCTGCTGGCCGCGCAGAACAGCGACATCGAGGCGAAGAACCTGCAGATCGAGCAGGCGCGCCAGGAGCTGGAGACCCGTGCCCAGCAGCTGTCGCTGGCCTCCAAGTACAAGTCGGAGTTCCTGGCGAACATGAGCCACGAACTGCGCACCCCGCTGAACAGCCTGCTCATCCTCGCCCAGCTGCTGGCACAGAACCCCTCCCGCAACCTCACACCGAAGCAGGTCGAGTACGCGGGCATCATCCACTCGGCAGGCTCCGACCTGCTGCAGCTGATCAACGACATCCTCGACCTGTCGAAGGTCGAGGCCGGGAAGATGGACGTCAGCCCCGAGGTCGTGCCGCTGCGCCAGCTCCTGGAGTACGTCGAGGCCACCTTCCGGCCGATGACGACCCAGAAGAGCCTGGACTTCTCCGTGCGGACCGCGCCCGGCGCGCCCGCCGACCTGCTCACCGACGACTCCCGGCTGCGCCAGGTCCTGCGCAACCTGCTGTCGAACGCGGTGAAGTTCACCGAACAGGGCGGCGTGGAGCTGCGGATCGAGCCGGCCGCCGACCACGAGGTGCCCACCGGGGTGTTCCGCGGCGGCACCATCGTCGCCTTCCGCGTGCAGGACACCGGGATCGGGATCCCCGAGCAGCACCTGGAGACGATCTTCGGCGCCTTCCAGCAGGCGGACGGCACCACGAGCCGCAAGTACGGCGGCACGGGTCTGGGCCTGTCCATCACCCGTGAGATCGCCCATCTGCTCGGCGGTGCCGTCACGGTCGACAGCACTCCGGGACAGGGCAGCACGTTCACGCTGTTCCTGCCCGTGGCGCGCCCCGACTTCGAGAACCTGGTGATCGGCGACCGCATGATGCTGGAGCCCGCGCCGGACGCGTCCTCCTCGCAGGAACCGGCGGTGCACACCCCGGTCCCGGGTCCGACCGGCCCCGCAAAGCGCCCGCGGCGCAGGCTGCTCGTCGTCGAGGAGCGGCAGCGCGGGCTGCTGACCCTCGTCGCGGAGAGCGCGGTCTCGGACGTCACCCGGGGCCAGGACGCCGGCGACCCGCGCGGCACGGTCGACGTCATCACCGCTTCCGGAGCGCACGAGGCGGCGAGCGCGCTGGCCGCGGGCCCCTGCCACTGCGTCGTTCTCGAACTCGGCATGCCCGGCGGCGAGGCGCCCCGCTTCCTCGACGCGATGCAGGGCGACTCCGCGCTCGCGAACGTCCCCGTGCTCGTCCACAGCGGCCACCGCGCGGACCTGGCGCAGGAGCAGGAACTGCAGGCCCGTTCCGGCACCCGCGCCCTGGAGTTCCTGTCCAGCCTCGACGAACTGCGGGAGCGCATCGCCCTGCACCTGTCGGCCGAGGAACTGGGGGACGTGCCGTCCCTGGCCCGCGCGGAGGAGCCGCAGACCGGTTCGCCCCGGGCGGTGGAGGACGCCTTCGTCGGCCGTACGGTCCTGGTGGTCGACGACGACGCGCGCAACCTGTTCGCGCTGAGCGGGATCCTGGAACTCCAGGGATTCCACGTCCTGCACGCGGACAACGGCCGCAAGGGCATCGAGACGCTGGTCAACCACCCCGACATCGCCCTCGTCCTGATGGACGTGATGATGCCGGAGATGGACGGCTACGCCGCCACGGCCGAGATCCGCAAGATGCCCCAGTACGCGGGGCTTCCCATCATCGCCGTCACGGCGAAGGCGATGCCCGGCGACCGGGAGAAGTCGCTCGCTTCCGGGGCCAGTGACTACGTCACCAAGCCGGTCGACACCGAGGACCTCATCGCCTGCGTCCGCCGTTGGCTGCCTGCGTGAGCGACCGCGCCCGGCCGTGTGCGCGCAC
>NZ_JBHWZP010000512.1:0-4741 GCF_042728395.1 Streptomyces sp. NPDC060205 | reverse complement strand
CCATGCGTGGACGGGAACGGGTAGGGGCGGCGGGGGCGAGAGAACCCCCGCTCACGGATTCGGCGCGAAGGGTTGACGCCCTCGCGGGGCGTCAGTTAACTCACGGCGTGATTTAAGCCCCGCGAGGTCACCCCCGTCAAAGCCTGAGCCGAGGGAAGGTCCATGCGAAGAACCGCCCTGCTCGTCGCCTCCACCCTGCTGACCGGACTGCTGCCGTTCGCCACCGCAACCCCCGCCTCCGGAGCGGACGATCCCGCCCCCGTCCCCGTCGACAACTTCGAGGGCGAGATCCCGTTCGCGAACCCGCCCGCGGAGGGCATCTTCACCTGGGGCAGCGACGCCGACGACCCGCCCACCCTGGAGCTCGCCGCCCGCGACGACGCACCGCAGGGCGACAAGGTCCTGGCCGGCACGTACGACATCAGCGGCTACGGAGGCTTCACCCACGACTTCGCCTTCGCCGAACCGGCCCACGACTGGTCGGCCAGCAAGGGCATCCGCTTCTGGTGGGACGGCCGGAACAACGGCAAGAAGGTCAACTTCGAGCTGAAGGACGGCGGCGCCAACGGCGAGGCCTCCGAGCTGTGGACGACGTCCTTCACCGACGACTTCACCGGCTGGAAGCAGCTGGAGATCCCGTTCACCGACTTCGTCTACCGCACGGACTACCAGCCCGTCGGCGGCATCGACCAGGTCCTGGGCCTCACCGAGATGTGGGGCTACGCGCTCACGCTCCCGGTCGGCGTCGAGGACCGGTTCGCGATGGACGGCGTGGAGTTGTACGGCAAGGCCGACCAGGCCCTGCGCGCGAACGTCGTCACCGACGCGGCCGTGTACCCGGTGCAGGAGGGCCGCTCGGCCGCCGTGAAGATCACGGTCGCCACCACCGGCTCCGCGCCGATCGAGGAGCCGGTCACCGTCGCGTACGAGACGGCCGGCGGCACCGGCGAGCCCGGCAAGGACTACACCCCGGTCAAGGGTGAGCTGACCTTCCCGGCCGGTACGGCCTCGGGCGCCTCGCGGACGGTCACCGTGGCGACTCTGCGCGACAAGACGGCCGAGAACGCCGAGACCGTCCCGCTGAAGCTGACGGTCACCGGCGCCAAGGCGCCCGCCGAGAACCCGCAGATCGTCGTCGACGCCCACGGACTCCCGTACCTGGACGCGAAGTTGCCGGTGAAGAAGAGGGTCGCCGATCTGCTGTCCCGGCTGTCCCCCGCCGAGAAGGCCGGCCAGATGACGCAGGCCGAGCGGGGCGCGCTCACCGCGCCGGGCGACATCGCCGCCTACGACCTCGGCTCGCTGCTCTCCGGCGGGGGCTCCACGCCGACCCCGAACACGCCCGAGGCCTGGGCGAAGATGATCGACGGCTTCCAACTCCGCGCGCAGGCCACCCGGTTCCAGATCCCGCTCATCTACGGCGTGGACGCCGTGCACGGCCACAACAACCTCGTCGGCGCCACGATCCTGCCGCACAACATCGGCATCGGCGCCACGCGCGACCCCCAAGTCGCCCACGACGCGGGCAGGGTGACCGCCGCCGAGGTCCGCGCCACCGGCATCCCGTGGGACTTCGCGCCCTGCCTGTGCGTGGCGCGCGACGAACGCTGGGGCCGCACCTACGAGTCGTTCGGTGAGGATCCGGCACTCGTCGAGTCCATGGAGACCGTCATCCAGGGCCTGCAGGGCGCCGCCGACGGCCGGGACCTGAAGAAGAACGACAAGGTCCTCGCCACCGCCAAGCACTTCGTCGGCGACGGCGGCACGGAGTTCGGCTCGTCCACGACCGGCTCGTACACGATCGACCAGGGCGTCACCAAGGTCACCCGCCAGGAGCTGGAGGCCGTCCACCTGGCGCCGTACCAGGACGCGGTGGACCGGGGCGTGGGCACGTTCATGCCGTCGTACTCCTCGCTGGACATCCTCGGCGACGGCAAGGGCGCGGTGAAGATGCACGCCCGCGCCGACATGCTCAACGGAGTCCTCAAGGACCGCATGGGCTTCGACGGCTTCGTGATCAGCGACTGGCAGGCCATCGACCAGATCCCCGGCGACTACGCGAGCGACGTCCGTACGTCGGTCAACGCCGGCCTCGACATGATCATGGTCCCGTACGCGTACAAGGACTTCCACGCCACGCTCCTCGACGAGGTGCGGGCCGGGCGGGTCAGCGGGAAGCGGATCGACGACGCCGTGTCGCGCATCCTCACGCAGAAGTTCAAGCTGGGCCTCTTCGAGAAGCCGTACGCCGACACGAGCGGCGCCTCGAAGATCGGTTCCGCCGAGCACCGGGCCGTGGCCCGCAAGGCCGCCGCCGAGTCGCAGGTCCTGCTGAAGAACGCGGGCGCCGTGCTGCCGCTGAAGAAGTCGCAGAAGGTGTACGTCGCCGGGTCCAACGCCGACGACATCGGCAACCAGACCGGCGGCTGGACCGTCACCTGGCAGGGCTCCTCCGGGAAGATCACGTACGGGACGACCGTCCTGGAGGGCATCCGGAAGGCCGGGGGCGGCACGGTCACCTACTCCAAGGACGCGTCGGCGCGCACCGCAGGCCATGACGTGGGTGTCGTGGTCGTCGGCGAGACCCCGTACGCGGAGGGCGTCGGCGACGTCGGCAACGGCAACGACCTGGCTCTGACGGCCGCGGACAAGGCCGCCGTCGACACGGTGTGCGGCGCCATGAAGTGCGTGGTGCTCGTCGTCTCGGGGCGTCCGCAGCTCATCGGCGACCAGCTCGGTGACATCGACGCGCTCGTCGCGTCCTGGCTGCCGGGCACGGAGGGCGACGGGGTCGCGGACGTGCTCTACGGGAAGCGGGCCTTCACCGGCCAGCTGCCCGTGACCTGGCCGAAGTCCGAGGCACAGCTGCCGATCAACGTCGGCGACCCGGCGTACGACCCGCAGTTCCCGTACGGGTGGGGGCTCACGACGCTCACGAAGGTGCCGTCGGGTGGGCTCGCGACTCTTAAGGGTCTCGCCGTCGCGGCCTCGCTGGCCGAGCGTGCCGGGGCCGAGGAGGCGGGGCGCGCGATTGTCGGCAAGGCGCGGCTGCTCGTCCAGCAGAAGGTCGGGCAGGGGATCACTTCGGCGGTGGCCAAGCCGTTCGCCGACGCGGATCATCTGCTGCTCACGGGGCGCTATGCGCGGGCGGTGGAGAAGCTGGCGGCGGCCTATACGGCGGCCTGATAGGCCGCCCATCGGGTCGTGGACATGTGTCTGCGGCCCGATGGGGGCTGGTCGCGCCCACGCGGCGGAGCCGCATAGGGACACAGCCCCGCGCCTCTGAAAGCACGTAGGTCCGCGGCCCCGGTGCCAGGAGGTGCGGGCCGCCGATCGTGGCGGTCAGGAGTAGGTTCGGGGGTATGAAGGGCGTACTGGCACGAGGACTGGCCGTTTTCATGATCGTGTTCGCGGCGCTGGGCGTCGGGGGCACCGGCGCGCACGCCGCTGCGGACGCCACCGACGTCTCGGCCGTCGCGGACGCGCTGCGCAAGAGTCCCGTCTACGTCGATCCGTCCATGGCCCGGGTGCTGTCCGACGAGGACGCCGACGCCCTGGCCGCGAAGATCGAGAAGGCGGACAAACCGCTGTTCGTCGCCGTTCTCCCCGGGGACTTCCCCACGGAGAACCTCTTCCAGAACCTGCGCACGGACACCGGTGTCACGGGCCTGTACGCCATCCGGCTCGGCTCGCGGTTCGACGCGAAGGCCGACTCCTCCGTCATGCCGAACACCGCCGTGCGCAACCTGGTGACCAGCGTCCGGGGCGAGGACGCCCTGACCCAGCTGAACCACTTCACGGACCGGGCGCTCGCCAACGTCGGCGGCTCCGCGCCCGGCAGCTGGAGCGACGGCGGGGGCGACGGCGTGGGCACCGGCGCCCTGATCGGCGTAGGCGCGGTCGTCGTGGCGGGCGGCGCGGGCGCGTACGCCCTCGTGAGGCGCAACCGCCGCCGCAAGGAGGCGGAGCAGCGGGCCGCCCTCGACCGGCTGCGCGTGGTCGTGGACGAGGACATCACCGCCTTCGGCGAGGAACTCGACCGGCTGGACTTCCACCCCGCGGAGGCGGGCGCGGACGACGCGATGCGCGCCGACTACGAACGCTCCCTCGACGCGTACGACAAGGCGAAGTCCTTCATGGCCGCGGCCACCCGCCCCGAGGACGTGCGAGGCGTCACCGAGGCGCTGGAGGACGGGCGTTTCTCGCTGGCCGTGCTCGCCGCGCGCCGCGAGGGCAGGCCGGTTCCCGAGCGCCGGGCGCCCTGCTTCTTCGACCCGCGCCACGGGCCTTCGGTCGCCGACGCGACCTGGACGCCGGCGGGCGGAGCGCCCCGCGAGGTGCCCGTCTGCGCCGCCGACCAGGTCCGGCTGGCCGAGGGCACCGATCCGGCCGTGCGCGAGGTCGACACGGAGTACGGGCGGCGGCCCTACTGGGACGCGGGCCCGGCGTACGGGCCCTGGGCGGGCGGCTACTTCGGCGGCGGCATCCTGCCAGGCCTCCTCGTCGGCACGGTGCTCGGCTCGATGATGGCCGGGCCTGCGTACGCGGCCGACTACGGCTCCGGCTACGGGGACTTCGGCGGCGGCGGGTACGTGGGCGGCGACGTGTCCGGCGCCGACTTCGACTCCAGCGACTTCGGCGGGGGCTTCGACGGCGGTGGCGGCGGGGACTTCGGGGGCGGTGGCGACTTCGGCGGGGGGTTCTGACACCACGGGCGCCGGTACGCGGACGGATACGGGCC
>NZ_JBHWZP010000511.1:0-4752 GCF_042728395.1 Streptomyces sp. NPDC060205 | reverse complement strand
GCCGCGCTCTCCATCCCCTTCGTCCTGAAGTTCGTCAAGGAGACCAAGGGCAAGACGCTGGAGGAGATGGGCTGACACCCGTCACTTCCCGCTGACCGCTTCCCGATGCCCTCTGAACTCGGGGGCGGGGCCCGGCCGTTGCGCGCGGCTCGGCCCGCCCGCCGGGTTCAGGGGAGGCGAGCCGTCCACTCCGGCGTGGAGAACTTCGTGCGCAGGAGTTCACGCGCACGCGTCATCTCCGCGTCCGTCACCTGGCCGGCGGCGAGCCCGTAACGGGTCCTGAACGATGAGATCAGGCCCGCGATGATGGCCTCTCGTGCCAGGCCGGTCTGCCGCCGCAGCGGATCCACCCGCTTCTTCGCGCTCCTCGTTCCCTTGTCCGACAGCTTCTCCCGCCCCGTGCGCAGCACACTGAGCATCTTGTCGGCGTCGATGTCGTAGGCCATCGTCACGTGGTGCAGAACGGCGCCGGGCCCTCCGTCCGGTCCCACGATGCGCTTCTGCGCCGCGCCGGCGATCTTCCCCTGGTCGGTGGAGATGTCGTTCAACGGCTGGTACCAGGCCTTGATCCCCATCTCGCCGAGCGCGTCGAGCACCCAGTCGTCGAGGTAGGCATAGCTGTCCTGGAAGGACAGCCCCTGCACCAGCGCGTCCGGCACGGAGAGGGAATAGGTGATCGTGTTGCCGGGCTCCACGAACATCGCCCCTCCGCCGGAGATCCGGCGGACGACCTCGATGCCGTGCTCGTTAGCGCTGTCGACATCGACTTCGTTGCGCAGGGACTGGAAGCTGCCGATGATCACCGCTGGGGCCGCCCACTCCCACACCCTGAGCGTGGGCGGACGACGGCCGGCGGCGACCTCAGCGGTGAGCGCTTCGTCCAACGCCATGTGGAGCCCAGGACTCTGCGGGCCGTCGTGGATCAGCTGCCAGTCGTAGTCGGTCCAGTCGCTGGCGTGCGCGAGCGCCCGGCGTACGGCGATGCCGACGCCCTCGGATGTCAACCCGTACATGACCGTGCCGTCCGGCACCGCCCTGTCCACGCGGGCTGCCAGACCGGCCGCGTCGGTGTCCGCCGGAGCGCCGTCCAGCGCGCGGGTCATCGCGTCGAGTGCCTCGTCCGGTTCGAGGAAGAAGTCACCCGTGACCCGGGGGCGCCGCAGCACGCCGCTCTCCACGTCGACATCCACGACGATCAGCTTGCCGCCAGGAACTTTGTATTCACCGTGCACGGTCTCGCCGTCCTTTCTCCTGCAAAGTTCAACAGTGTGAAAGAGGGACGTGTTCCCCAGGCGTGGACGTCAAGGACGCGGTCGGCGGGCCCTTGCCGTCCTGTACGTCGTCCGGCTCGTCACCCGGCGCGGTAGAGACCGCGGCCGGCCCGCTGGATCCGCGAAGTGCCGACCAGCCGGTCGAGCGTACTGCGTACGGCGTTGATGGCTCCGCTGTCGGTGTCGCGGCCGAGCGCCGCGGCCACGTCGCGGGCCCGCACTTCCTTGTCGTCGATGTGCGCGAAGTACTCGATGATCTGCTCGGTGAGCTGTCCGTACTGCTGCTGTGGCTCGGGCGCCTTGGAACGAGGAGCGCGAGGGGCACGAGAAGTACGTTTCTCCTGCCCGCCTTCGGATTCCTCGGGGGCGGTGTCTTCCGACGGCGGCTCTGCCGCTCGGGAGGGGCCGACCTCCTGCACCGCTTCCGCAGTGTGGTGCCGATCGGTGTTCCCCGTCGTGGTGTTCCCGGTCGGGGTGGACCGTGTCGCGCCGGGGGAGTCGGACATCAGGACCGACAGGGCGCTCAGAGCCCGCTGCACCGAGTCGAGGTGCGCGACGACCGCGGCCAGTTCCCTCTCCAGCGCCC
This sequence comes from Streptomyces sp. NPDC060205, assembly GCF_042728395.1. NCBI lineage: Bacteria > Bacillati > Actinomycetota > Actinomycetes > Kitasatosporales > Streptomycetaceae > Streptomyces > Streptomyces sp. NPDC060205. The sequence goes on along the minus strand of NZ_JBHWZP010000511.1, from coordinate 2,895 downwards.
GCTTCTGCAGCTCCAGGCGGGCCAGATCCCCCTGGAGGCTCTCAGCGGTGGTTTCGATGTTGTGCGCCGCGTGAGTTGCCGGGACCATGGCTTCCTCTCATCCCCACTCCTACATCGTTGGGAGGAGCATACTCTTCACCGCAGACACACCAGTACGCGACGAATCGGAAGATGCGTAGAGGGTGCCACTGTCTTGAGCCGCAGCCGCAGCCGCAGCCGCAGCCGCAGCCGCAGCCGCAGCCGCAGCCGAGACGGCGCCGGGACGGCTGAGCGTCGTGCGGTCAGGGTCGGCACGGAGCGGAACGCGGCGGTTCCAGCCGGCTCAGTTCCTCGGCGGTCTCCCGGATGCGCGCGTCGACCTCGGCCAGCTGCTGTCGAAGCATGCGAACCCGCTCCGTCAGCACGGCTGCTTCCGCCGCCAGGAACACGGTGGCTGCTGCGGGATCGTCGTCGTGATCGAAGTCGTGGTTCATCGGGTGTCCTTTTGTGGCAGGTCACAAGAGACCGGCAGGCCCCTACTACGCTCTGACCGAACAGCAGGAGTCCCTGTGACAGACATCGATCGTGTGACACCCTGTGCACCGCGCCTGCGACGTCCGCCGACGTGGTTCGCAGGAGCAGGTGACATCACAAGGGTCCCCGGCCCAGCGTGACCGCGAGAACGGCCGGGTCATGGCGTGCGGACGACACGGCGAACCCGTGCCGTCGCAGGTCCGCGATCAGGTCCGAGCGCGTGGCGGGCCACATCCAGAACGTCTCGGTGTGCTCTCCCAGCAGCCCGTGCGTCCCGCGCACCCAGTAGTCGACGCGGGTACGGATACGGGGTCCTGCCGCTGACATCACCATGTGTCCGCCGTATTCGTGTCGGCCCATCCGCCGCACCGGGAAAACTCGACGGTGTTCTTCGGCGGGCAGTCGAGCCGGAGGCAGTTCGAAGAGAAACCTGCCGCCGGGGACGAGAGCTTCGGCGACGGACGCCCAGAGCGTTCGGCGGGCGTCCGGCGTCAGGGAGGCGACCGTGTTGTGGCAGATCACCAGGTCCGCGACGTCGCGCAGAGCCGCCTCGCCGAGTGTGTACGGGTGCACCGACACGCGCGCCCGCTGCGGTGCGGGCAGTGCGGCCAGGCGGGTCATCAGCGCCGCACGCATGGCACGAGCCGGTTCGACGGCGTGCACACCGGTCCTGGAGCGAGCCAAGCTCAGCAAGGTCACCCGCCCTGTTCCGGCACCGACGTCCACCACGCCCAGACGTGCCGTCGCCACCGCGGTCCCGTAGAGCTGCCGTACGCGCCGGTCGTCGTCGTGCGCTTGCAGGATGTCGTAGAACTCGGCGCTGACCGCATAGGGCTCCGGCTGTGCGCGGGTGTCCGGTGCCTGGGCAATGACAGTGTGCATGTCCAGGAAGACAGAAGGTGTGCCGCACCTGTGACACCTTCGCACGCGCCCGCTCGCTCCTGGCGGGGACGGGGACACCAGGAACGGCGACTCCCGACCCTGTCAGGAACAGTCCTGGGCGCACGGCACATGTCACATTTCCTTCGCCCGCTCGGTCTCTAACTTGCGAAACGAACACCGGCGGCAGATCGCGCACCATCGAGCCGCCGGCACAGCCCGTCGGCAGCGGGTATGCGTAGGTGTCCCACGCGGGCGGTACACCACCCGTCCTGCCAGGGGGCTACATCTTCTGCGATGCCGCAGGTGCCGTCGTCATACCGGCCGGGAGCCTGCCGGAGGTCCTGGAGACCGCGCGGGCCGTCGACGCAGAGGACGCCCGGTTCGTCGAGCGGATCCGCGCCGACGCGAACCCCGGAACACCGCAGTAGTCCTCGGTCGCTCGACCAGGTCCGCGGCGGCGCCCGACCGCACCACATGTCACCCGTCCACGACCTGAGACCTCCCCAGGGCAGTGCACCGACCACCACCACGACGTGGCCCATTCGCTACACATCGGAAGGCACCCACCATGAACCCTCGTTCCCTCACTCGCCGCGCCCGGACCTCACTCACCGTGCTGGCCGGGATCGGCATCGCCGCAGCCCTGACAGCCACGACCATCGCGCCGGCCTCCGCGGACAAGACCACCGGCCCCCAGCGGCCCAAGCCGACGGTCGTGCTGGTCCACGGCGCGTTCGCCGACTCCACCAGCTGGAACGGTGTGGTCAAGGAGCTCCGGCACGACGGCTATCCCGTGGTGGCCGTCGCCAACCCCCTGCGGTCCCTCAGCGGGGACTCCGCCTACCTCAAGGACGTCCTGGCCGGCATCGAGGGACCCGTGGTGCTCGCCGGCCACTCCTACGGCGGATCCGTCATCAGCAACGCAGCCACGGGCAACAAGAACGTGAAGGCGCTCGTGTACCTCGCCGCCTTCCTCCCGGAGAAGGGCGAGAGCGCGGTCGACCTGTCGGGCAAGTACCCCGGCAGCACTCTCGGAGATGCCCTGCGCCCCGTGCCGTTCACCAACCCCGACGGCTCCCAGGGCACCGACCTGTACATCCAGAACGACAAGTTCCGGCATCAGTTCGCTGCCGACGTGCCCCGTGACCGGACCGATCTGATGGCTGTCACCCAGCGGCCGGTGGCCGAAGCGGCCCTGGCCGAGGGTGCGGGCGAGCCCGCGTGGAAGAGCATTCCGTCCTGGGTGCTGATCGCCGGTCAGGACCTCAACATCCCGCCCAAGGCGCAGCAGTTCATGGCCGAGCGTGCGGGCGCGCACACCGCGAAGGTCCGTGCGTCGCACGCCGTGAGCGTCTCGCAGCCCGAGAAGGTGACCGACGTCATCGAAGACGCCGCTCACTCGGTGCGATGACGTCGAGAGGGTCCCGGAGCATGTGATGCTCCGGGATCCTCCGCGTCGGTGGAGCAGTCGGGTACGGCAGTCGGGGCGGACCGGGAGGT
>NZ_JBHWZP010000510.1:0-4762 GCF_042728395.1 Streptomyces sp. NPDC060205 | reverse complement strand
GTTCACCACCGGTCGCCCCACAGCGCTTTCGCATGGACGCGGTCAGCCGAGAATGCTCCACGACGTGCCGCCGTTCACCGCCATGAGCACGGCGAGCACCACGATGTCCGCGATGCCGAGCCACAGCCCGAGCAGCGCCCGGAAGCGGCGGGGCGTGCCCCGGCGCAGGGCCATGACGGCCAGCACGATGGCGACGGGGCCGAGGAAGAAGTTGAGGACGAGGAGTCCGACCAGGCCGAGGACGAAGGAGGCCACGGCCATTCCCTCGGTGTCCCGCCTGCCGGTCGGACGCCCGCCGGCCTCCCGCTCACGGGTCTCCCGTCGCCGGGACTCTGTCAGCCGCATCTCGTCACGCCCTTCCGGTCCGGCTGCCGTGCCTGCGCCGCTCGCGCACCGCGAACACGGCCAGCCACGCGGCGATGGCCACTGCGGCCAACACGGTCACGGGCAGGGGGAGATAGGCGGCCGAGCCGAGCAGGACGGCCAGCACCAGGACGGCCACGACAAGGAAGATCACGTCTGCTCCCGTTCGTGCGGGGACAAGGGCAAGGCTGTGGATCGCCTCTTCATGAACATGCGGATACGGGTGTCCCGGCGGCCCGACATCACACCTGCGAACACTTCAGGGCGATGGCGAAGATTCGCCCCGCCGCTCAGGGGTACCCCACGGTCTTCCGCCCGATCCGAGGGCGAACCGCGCGAACCGCGCGAACCGCATGAACTCGCCGAACAGGAAGGCCGCCGGTGCCCGAAAAGAACTTGACCGATGTGAAGAACGTCTTCGTGGCAGGCCTCGACGACGCCAACCTGCCCACCCTCGAAGCAGCCGCGGCGGCCAGGTCGCTGCGCTACCACCGGCTGCTGACGATCGAGGAGCTGCAGAGCGGCGAGGTGTCCGTCCCGGAACTCATCGACAAGGCCCGGGGCGTACTGGACGCGTTCGACGGCAGCATCGACGCGATCGTCGGCTACTGGGACTTCCCCGTGAGCACTCTCGTGCCGATCCTCGCCGAGCAGTACGGGACCCGCAGCACCAGCCTGGAGTCCGTGGTCAAGTGCGAGCACAAGTACTGGAGCCGGCTGGAGCAGCAGAAGGTCACCGACAGGCACCCCCGGTTCGGCCGGGTCGACCTGGACACCGACGACCCGCGGCCGCCCGAGAACGTACGGTTCCCGATGTGGGTCAAGCCCGCGCTCTCGTACTCCTCCGAACTCGCCTTCGGGGTCGAGAACCTGGAAGAGTTCCAGGATGCCGTGCGTCAGATACGCGAGGGCATCTCCCGGGTCGGCCGCCCCTTCGAGGACATCCTCGACCGGATCGAACTGCCGCCCGAGATGGAGGGCGTCGGCGCCCAGGTCTGCCTCGCCGAGGAGACCATGACGGGCCTCCAGGTCGCCGTCGAGGGATACGTCCACGAGGGCGAGGTCACCGTCTACGGCGTGCTGGACTCCATCAACTACCCCGACACCTCCAGCTTCCAGCGGCACCAGTACCCCTCCACGCTGCCGCCGGCGGTCATCGCCCAGCTGCACGACGTCACCGAGCGCGTCATGCGCCGGATCGGCTTCGAGTCGGCCACCTTCAGCGTGGAGTACTTCTTCGACCCGAAGACCCAGGAGATCAGCCTGCTGGAGATCAACCCCAGGCACTCCCAGTCCCACGCCGAACTCTTCGAGTACGTCGACGGCGTGCCCAACCACCACGCCATGCTCGGCCTCGCCCTGGGCGACGATCCGGCCATGCCGCAGCGCAAGGGCCCGTACGCGATGGCCGCGAAGTGGTACTACCGCTGGTTCACCGACGGCGTCGTGCGTGACGTGCCCTCGGACGACGACCTCACCCGCATCGAGCGCGAGACCGACGGGGTGCGCGTGGACGTCACCACCGAGGAGGGGCAGGTCCTCTCCGACCTCTCCCAGCAGGACTCCTACAGCTACGAACTGGCGCACATATTCACCGGCGGGAACAGTGAAGAGGACCTGAGGGCGAAGTACGACCACTGCGTGGCCGCGCTGGGACTCACCTTCGACGAGATCCCCCGGGACCGGCCCGGCGCCTGACCGCCGCACGCACGACGGCCGCACACGCAACGACCGCACGAAAAGGAGCAGGTCCGCCTCATGCGCTACGTGAGCAATCTGCCGTACGCCACGAAGGAAGAGGAGGACGTCCGTATCCCGATGCCCGACGGCGTCCAGCTGTCGGCCCGTGTCCGGCGCCCCACCTCCTCCGACAACGAGCCCGTGCCCGCGGTGCTGGAGTACATCCCCTACCGCAAACGCGACCTCACCTCGGTCCGCGACTCCATGCACCACCCCTACATCGCCGGTCACGGCTACGCCTGTGTGCGCGTCGACCTGCGCGGCACCGGCGACTCGGAGGGGGTGCTGCGGGACGAGTACCTGGAACAGGAACAGGCCGACGCCGAAGCCGTCCTCGCCTGGCTCGCCGACCAGCCATGGTGCGACGGCAACACCGGCATGATGGGCCTGTCCTGGGGCGCCTTCGCCGCCCTCCAGGTCGCCGCCCGGCAGCCGCCGAGCCTGCGCGCCGTCGTCATCGCGTCCTTCACGGACGACCGGCACGCCGACGACATGCACTACATGGGCGGCGCCATGCTGTCGGACAACCTCGCCGAGGCCGGCACGATGTTCGCCTACGCGACCCTTCCGCCCGATCCCGCCGTGGTCGGCGACCGCTGGCGCGAGATGTGGCACGAACGCCTGGAGAACTCCGGCCCGTGGGTCCTGCCGTGGCTGCGCCACCAGCGCCGGGACGACTACTGGCGGCACGCCTCGGTCGCCGAGGACTACAAGGCCGTACAGTGCCCCGTCCTCGCCTCCAGCGGCTGGGCGGACGGCTACTCCAACGCCGTGACCCGGCTCCTCGGCAACCTGGACGTGCCCCGCAAGGGACTGATCGGCCCCTGGTCGCACAAGTTCCCCCACCTCGGGGAGCCCGGCCCCGCCATCGGCTACCTCCAGGAAGTGGTGCGCTGGTGGGACCACTGGCTCAAGGGCGCCGACAACGGCGTCATGGACGGCCCCATGCTGCGCACCTGGATGCAGGACAGCGTGCCCCCGTCCACGTCGTACGAGGAGCGTCCGGGCCGCTGGGTCTCCGAGCCGACCTGGCCGTCTCCGCAGATCACCCCCGTCAGGTACCCGCTGACCCGGCACCGGATCGGCACACCGTCCGATGCCGATGCCGACGCCGACGCCGGAGCCGGCACCGTGGCACGTGGTGACATTGGCGGTGCCGCGATGACCGTACGGTCGCCGCTGTCCGTCGGGCAGTTCGCGGGCAAGTGGGCCTCCTACAACGCGCCCCCGGACCTGCCGTACGACCAGCGTGAGGAGGACGGCGGCTCCCTCGTCTTCGAGACCGAACCGCTGACCGAGCGGCTGGAGATCCTCGGCTCACCGACCGTGGAACTCGACCTCGCGGCCGACCGGCCGGTCGCGATGGTGGCCGCACGGCTGTCCGACGTCAGCCCCGACGGGGCCGCCACCCGCGTCACCTACGGCCTGCTCAACATCACCCGCCGCGACAGCACCGAGAGCCCCGAGGCCCTGGAGCCGGGCACGCGCTACCGCGCGACCGTCCAGCTCAACGGAGTGGCACAGGCGTTCCCGCCCGGCCACCGGGTCCGCCTCTCGCTGTCCACGTCCTACTGGCCGCTGGCCTGGCCGCCCCCCGGGCCGGCGCTGCTGAGCGTGTACGAGGGCTCCAGCACGCTCACGCTTCCCGTCCGCCCGACGGAGGAGCCGGACGGGGTGCCGGCGAACCCGTTCGAGGAGCCCGAGGGCACACCCCCGCTGTCCGTGACCCGGCTGACCGCGCCGGACGCACGGTGGGAGGTGAAGCGCGACATGGTCGACTACCGCGCCGAACTGGAGATCGTGAAGGACCAGGGTCTGGTCCACTTCGACGAGATCGACCTCGACGTCGGCCGTCGCGCCTACGAGCGCTACACCTCCGTCGCCGACGACTTCACGTCGGCCACCGGCGAGTCGACGTGGACCATGCGGTTCAGGCGGGACGAGTGGGATGTCCGCGTGGAGACGCACACGCGGCTGACCTGCGACGAGACGGACTTCTTCGTGGACGCCACGCTGGACGGCTACGAAGGCGGGCGCCGGGTCTTCTCCCGCACCTGGAACGAGACGGTGCCGAGGGACCTGCTGTAGGCGGGACGCACGCGTCTTTCTCCACCACCCGGGCACCCGGAGGAGGAGGGAGCGCCGCACCGGCACACCACAAGACGGCACACCACAAGACGGCACACCACGAGACGGAATGCCACGACACCATCGAGGAGAAGTACAGGCGTGAGCACACTCACTGGTCTGGAACGAGCCATGGAACGCTTCGGAGGGTCCCTGCTCGCGCATTTTCGCCACAAGGAACCGGTCGAACTGATCGAGGCCCTGCACAAGGAGTGCGACGACAACATCGTGGTGTGCAGCGAGAGCCGCACCGTCGTGCCCAACGCCTACGACGTGGAGCTGGCCGAGTTCGCCCACGAGGAGCTGGAGCGCAACGGCGGGCGCATAGACCAGGTGCTCACCGACAGCCTGCTGCGCCACGGCGAGAAGCAGGGCTACGAGTGGGCCGGCCCGCTGACCGTGCACGTCACCCGGTCACCGGACCTGCCCAACGGCCGGTACCGGGTGGCGAGCGCCGTCATGAAGCACGTGCGGGCCGACGCCTTCCAGCACTGATCCGACCGCACATGTCCCGCCCGGGACCCTCGGGGCG
>NZ_JBHWZP010000509.1:0-4764 GCF_042728395.1 Streptomyces sp. NPDC060205 | reverse complement strand
CAACCCCCACCGGGCGCGCACCCGACGGTCCGGCCCGGGGCGCAGCCCCGCTTTTCAGGGGCGCGGGGAACGGCGCGAGCAACCCCCACCGGGCGCGCACCCGACGGTCCGGCCCGGGGCGCAGCCCCGGGTTTTGAGGGGCGCGGGGAACGGCGCGAGCACCCCCCACCGGGCGCGCACCCGACGGTCCGGCCCGGGGCGCAGCCCCGGGTTTTGAGGGGCGCGGGGAACGGCGCGAGCAACCCCCACCGGGCGCGCACCCGACGGTCCGGCCCGGGGCGCAGCCCCGGGTTTTGAGGGGCGCGGGGAACGGCGCGAGCAACCCCCACCGGGCCCGCACCCGACGGTCCGGCCCGGGGCGCAGCCCCGCTTTTCAGGGGCGCGGGGAACTGCGCGGCCGGCCCCCACCGGCCCGCACCCCACAATCCGCAGAACCCCGCGGGAGCGCTCGCAGGGTTAGAACTTGTTCCGCGGGGTGATGCCCAAGGACATGCCCGACAAGCCCCGCTGGCGGCCACCGAGCTTGCCCGCGATCGCCCGCAGCGCCGAGCCCGCCGGCGAGTCCGGGTCCGTCAGGACGACCGGCCGGCCGTCGTCGCCCCCCTCGCGCAGCCGCACGTCGATCGGAATCGAGCCGAGCACCGGCACGGTGGCCCCGGTGGTCCGCGTCAGACCGTCGGCCACCGACTGCCCACCCCCCGTGCCGAAGATGTCGACCATCTCGTCGCAGTGGGGGCACGGCATGCCCGCCATGTTCTCGACCACGCCGACGATCTTCTGGTGGGTCTGCACGGCGATCGACCCGGCCCGCTCGGCGACCTCCGCCGCGGCCTGCTGGGGGGTCGTCACGACCAGGATCTCCGCGTTCGGGACGAGCTGCGCGACCGAGATCGCGATGTCGCCCGTACCCGGCGGCAGGTCCAGGAGCAGCACGTCCAGGTCGCCCCAGTACACGTCCGCGAGGAACTGCTGCAGCGCGCGGTGGAGCATCGGGCCGCGCCAGACGACCGGCGCGTTGCCCGGGGTGAACATGCCGATCGAGATGACCTTCACACCGTTCGCCGACGGCGGCATGATCATGTTCTCGACCTGGGTCGGACTGCCGTCGGCGCCGAGCATGCGCGGCACGGAGTGGCCGTAGATGTCGGCGTCGACGACACCGACCTTCAGCCCGTCCGCGGCCATCGCCGCCGCGAGGTTGACCGTCACGGACGACTTGCCGACGCCGCCCTTGCCGGAGGCGACCGCGTACACGCGCGTGAGGGAGCCCGGCTTGGCGAAGGGCACCTCGCGCTCGGCCTGGCCGCCGCGCAGCGCGGACGCCAGGTCCTTGCGCTGCTCGTCGCTCATCACGTCCAGCGTGACGTCGACGCGCGTGACGCCCTCGACGCGCGCGACCGCCTCGGTGACGTTCTTCGTGATGGTGTCGCGCATGGGGCACCCGGAGACGGTCAGGTACACCGCGACCGCGACCGAACCGTCCGCGCCGATCTCCACCGATTTGACCATCCCCAGCTCGGTGATGGGTCGCTGGATCTCGGGGTCGTTCACCGTCGACAGTGCTTCACGCACCGCGTCTTCCGTAGCCATGGGTCGATGGTACGGCGCCCGGCCCGGGGGCCGGTAAGCCCCGTCACCGGTCGTCTACGTCACGTCCCCGGGGGTGTTCTGCCGGGAATACGCCACGCCGGGCGCCGGGCCGGTCGCCCGACCGGTTGCCGGAGCGGTCGATGAGCCGGTCGCCGGGCCCGTCCCCGTCACCCTCGCGGCGCCGTTCGTCCAGCTCCTTGACCAGGTCCTCCAGCTCGGAGCGGATCCAGTCCCGGGTGGCGACCTCACCGAGGCCCACGCGCAGCGCGGCGATCTCCCGGGTCAGATATTCGGTGTCCGCGATGGACCGCTCGTTCTGCTTGCGGTCCTGTTCGAGGTTGACCTTGTCGCGGTCGTCCTGCCGGTTCTGCGCGAGGAGGATCAGCGGAGCGGCGTACGAGGCCTGGAGCGAGAGCATCAGGGTGAGGAAGATGAACGGGTAGTTGTCGAAGCGCAGATCACGCGGCGCGGACACGTTCCACACCACCCACAGAATGATGACGAACGTCATCCAGACGATGAACCGGCCCGTGCCCAGAAAGCGTGCGATCCGCTCGGAGAGCCGTCCGAAGGCCTCCGGGTCGTACTCGGGCAGGAACCGGCGCCGCGGCGGCTGCGGCTGGTCGAGCCGCAGACGGGGCCGCGCGGGGGCGCCCGCCCCGGCGGCGGCCCGTTCCCGCGTCTCGCGCTCAGGAGCCATCAGCGGCCTCCTCGGCGCCCGTGTGCCCGCCGCCGGCAGCCGCGCCGGCAGTCGCGGTGGCTGCCGGTTCGCCGCCGGACCCCATCGCCTCCTCGTCCGAGTGGAACTCCCTCTCCCGCCAGTCCTCGGGCAGCATGTGGTCGAGGACGTCGTCCACGGTGACCGCGCCGAGCAGCGAACCGCTCTCGTCGACGACGGGCGCCGCGACCATGTCGTACGTGGCGAAGAAGCCGGCCACCACGGGCAGCACGGCCTCCGGGTCGAGCGGTCGCAGGTCGTCGTCGATGATCGAGCCCACCAGCGTGTACGGCGGATCGCGCAGGAGCCGCTGGAAGTGGACCGTGCCGAGGTACTTGCCGGTCGGGGTCTCGTCCGGCGGGCGGCACACGTACACCTGGGCGGCCAGCGCGGGGGAGAGGTCGGCGTTGCGCACCCGGGCGAGGGCGTCCGCGACGGTCGCGTCGGGCCGCAGCACGATCGGCTCGGTCGTCATCAGACCGCCCGCGGTGCGTTCCTCGTACGCCATCAGCCGCCGTACGTCCGCCGCGTCGTCCGGGCGCATCAGCGCGAGCAGCCGCTCCTTGTCGTCCTCCGGCAGCTCGCCGAGGAGGTCGGCCGCGTCGTCGGGGTCCATGGCCTCCAGGACGTCGGCGGCGCGCTCCTCCTTGAGCTTGCCGAGGATCTCGATCTGGTCGTCCTCGGGGAGCTCCTCCAGGACGTCGGCGAGCCGGTCGTCGTCCAGGGCCGCCGCGACCTCGGCACGCCGCTTCGCGGACAGATGGTGCAGGACGTTCGCGAGGTCGGCGGGGCGCAGCTGTTCGAAGGTGGCGAGCAGGTTCTCGGCGCCCTGGCCGTGCTCCTCCAGCGAGAACCCGGTGACCGCCGACCACTCGACGGTCAGCGTCTCGCCCTTGGCCCGCCGGAACGCGCCGCCGGTCCGCCCCTTCCGTACGAAGACCCGGTCGATCTCCCAGTCGCGGCGCGCGGGCAGCTGCTGGATGGCGATGTCCAGGACGGTGACCGTCTCGGGCGCCTCGCCGCTCTCCACGAGGGTGACGCGCCGGTCCAGGAGCTCGCCGAGCACGAGCCGTTCGGTGGGGCGCTGTTCGAACCGGCGGACGTTCAGTACGCCGGTGGTGATGACCTGGCCCGACTCGATGCCCGTCACCCGGGTCATGGGCAGGAAGATGCGGCGCCGGGTGGACAGTTCGACGACGAGGCCGAGCAGGCGCGGGGGCCGGCGTCCCACGCGCAGCATGGCGACGAGGTCGCGCACGCGTCCCACCTGGTCGCCGTTGGGGTCGAACACGGCGATGCCGGAGAGGTGCGAGACGAAGATCCTGGGGGCGCCTGCCGCCATCCGGGCGCCTCCTTCTGCGTACGGGCTTCGATGTACGGGCTGTGGTGTACGTGCTGGGCTTCGGGTGTTATGGAGTGTCATGTCCGCTCGGGTGGGCTTCAGGCTAGCCCGTCCCGGTCGGATACGCCCTGGTGAGCGGTGCGGACGGACTGACTCCGAGTGGCGTAGCGGACCCCGGTACGCTGCGGTACGCCGTTGAGGACAACCGCACGAGAGGCAGCGCCACCTGTGACTGCGAACCCCCGTGGACGAACCCGTAAGGCCGCGCTGGCGAGAACCGTGTGCGCGCTCTTCGTGGCGGGGGCAGGGGTGACGGGGTGCGGCGGTGAGGACCCGGACGCGGGGACGAACGGGGTCGGGAAACTTCCTCCCGCGAAGATCCAGAGCAGAACGCAGTCGGCCGCGGAGGCCGCCGGGACGGTACGGCTGTCCGGGGCCGTGGTCAGCAACAAACGCACCTACAAGCTGGACATGCAGCTCAAGAAGGGCGGCGGTACGGGGTCGGTGACCTCGGACGGTGTCACCTTCCGCCTGCTGCGGGTGGACGAGCACCTGTTCATCAAGGCCGACGCGGACTTCTGGACCCACCAGGACGGCAAGAGCGACGACAGTACGTCGGACACGGCCGCGGCGGGGAAGCTTGAGGGCATGTACGTGAAGGTGCCCAAGGGGGACCCCGCGTACCAGCAGCTCAGCGTCTTCACCGACAAGGACGTGCTGCTGGACGGGCTGCTGTCCTTGCAGGGCGAGCTGGCGACGGACGGGCACCATGAATTCAACGGCGTCCGTACGATCCGGCTCACCGGTGACAAGGGGTCCGGGGGGCGGATCGACGTCTCCCTGGAAGGGAAGCCGTATCCACTGCTCCTGGTCCGGGCCGGGGACGCGGGCACGATCCGTCTGACGGACTGGGGCCGCGACTTCGCCCTGAAGGCCCCGGACAAGGCGGACACGGTCGACTACGGCCAGCAACTCCCGTCGTCCTGACCCCGACCACCCACGACCGTCCCTCACCGTCTGCGGGCCGGTGGGGGTTGCTCGCGCCGTTCCCCGCGCCCCTGACAGGCAAAAGACCGGGGCGCAGCCCCGTCTTTCAGGGGCGCGGGGAACTGCG
>NZ_JBHWZP010000508.1:0-4800 GCF_042728395.1 Streptomyces sp. NPDC060205 | reverse complement strand
CTGACAGCACTGTCAGGGCCCGCTCTCATGTCGCTCCTGAAACGCCCCGGTATCCTGCGGATGTCCGCACCCCAGACACCAGTAGCCGAAAGGCATATCCGTGAGCGCCAACCTTCCCCAAGCTCTCGGCTCCGGAGCAGGGGAGACCCCACCCGCAGCCGTCGTCGTTCTCGCAGCGGGTGAGGGCACCCGTATGAAGTCGGCCACACCCAAGGTCCTGCACGAGCTCTGCGGCCGCTCCCTGGTCGGCCATGTGCTCGCCGCGGCGGGCGAGTTGGATCCCGGGAACCCCGACAAGATCGTCGTCGTCGTGGGTCACGCCCGCGAGAAGGTCACCGACCACCTCGCCACGACCGCTCCGGGCGTCCGGACCGCCGTACAGGCCGAGCAGAACGGCACGGGGCACGCCGTACGGATGGGCCTCGAAGAGCTGGGCGGCGTCGTCGACGGCACCGTCGTGGTCGTCTGCGGCGACACCCCCCTGCTCACCGGCGCGACCCTCCGCAAGCTCGCCGCGACCCACACGGGCGACGGCAACGCGGTCACCGTGCTGACCGCCGAGGTGCCGGACGCCACCGGCTACGGCCGGATCGTCCGCGACAGCGCCTCGGGCGCGGTGACGGCGATCGTCGAGCACAAGGACGCCTCCGACTCCCAGCGCGCGATCCGTGAGATCAACTCCGGTGTCTTCGCGTTCGACGGGCAGCTCCTCGCGGACGCGCTCGGCAAGGTCCGCACCGACAACAGCCAGGGCGAGGAGTACCTCACGGACGTCCTCGGCATCCTGCGCGAGGCCGGGCACCGCGTCGGCGCCGCCGTCGCGGGCGACCACCGCGAGATCGCGGGCATCAACAACCGGGTGCAGCTGGCGGAGGCCCGCCGCATCCTCAACGACCGGCTGCTGCGCGACGCGATGCTCGCCGGGGTGACCGTCGTCGACCCGGCCTCCACGTGGGTCGACGTCACCGTCACCTTCGAGCAGGACGCGATCGTGCACCCGGGCACCCAGCTCCAGGGCGCCACGCACCTGGGCGCGGGCGCCGAGGTCGGCCCCAACACCCGCCTGAACGACACCACGGTGGGCGCCGGCGCCCGCGTCGACAACACCGTCTCGAACGGCGCGGAGATCGGCCCCCAGGCGAACGTGGGCCCCTTCGCGTATCTCCGCCCCGGTACCCGCCTCGGTCTGAAGGCGAAGGTGGGTACATACGTGGAGACGAAGAACGCCACCGTCGGCGAGGGCACGAAGATCCCGCACCTCTCCTACGTGGGCGACGCGACGATCGGCGAGTACTCGAACATCGGCGCCGCCAGTGTCTTCGTGAACTACGACGGCGAGGCCAAGCACCACACGACGGTCGGCTCGCACTGCAAGACGGGTTCGGACAACATGTTTGTGGCTCCTGTCACCATCGGGGACGGCGCCTACACCGCGGCCGGCTCCGTGATCACGAAGGACGTACCGCCCGGTTCGCTGGCCGTGGCCCGTGGCCAGCAAAGGAATATCGAGGGCTGGGTGGCCCGCAAGCGTCCGGGCAGCGCGGCCGCGAAGGCGGCGGAGGCGTCGTCCCGGGAGGCCGGCGGCGAAAGCTGACCGGAAAAGGTCGGGTCTGACTCGGGCTACCGTGATAGACGCACACCCGCACATCCAGCTGAGACCGCAACTGAGAACTCAACTCATCTCGACATCCAGCTGAGACACCTCTGAGGAGACAGTGCTGTGACCGGGATCAAGACGACCGGCGAGAAGAAGATGATGTTCTTCTCCGGCCGCGCCCACCCCGAGCTTGCCGAGGAGGTCGCCCACCAGTTGGGTGTCGGGGTCGTTCCGACGAAGGCCTTCGATTTCGCCAACGGTGAGATCTACGTCCGCTACGAGGAGTCGGCCCGCGGCGCCGACTGCTTCCTGATCCAGAGCCACACCGCGCCGATCAACAAGTGGATCATGGAACAGCTGATCATGATCGACGCTCTGAAGCGGGCCTCCGCCCGGAGCATCACCGTGATCATGCCGTTCTACGGTTACGCGCGCCAGGACAAGAAGCACCGCGGACGTGAACCGATCTCGGCACGTCTGGTCGCCGACATGATGAAGACGGCCGGTGCGGACCGCCTCCTGACGGTCGACCTGCACACCGACCAGATCCAGGGCTTCTTCGACGGCCCGGTGGACCACCTGTTCGCGTTGCCGCTGCTCGCGGACTACGTGGGCCACAAGGTGGACCGCTCGAAGCTCACGGTCGTGTCTCCGGACGCCGGCCGGGTGCGGGTGGCCGACCGCTGGTGCGACCGTCTCGGCGCGCCGCTGGCGATCGTCCACAAGCGCCGCGACAAGGACGTCGCCAACCAGGTGACCGTCCACGAGGTCGTGGGTGACGTCGAGGGCCGCGTCTGCGTCCTGGTCGACGACATGATCGACACCGGTGGCACGATCTGTGCCGCGGCGGACGCGCTGTTCGCGCACGGTGCGGAGGACGTCATCGTGACGGCGACGCACGGTGTGCTGTCGGGCCCGGCGGCGGACCGTCTGATGGCCTCCAAGGTCAGCGAGTTCGTCTTCACCGACACCCTGCCCACTCCGGGTGAGCTGGAACTGGACAAGATCACGGTCTTGTCGATCGCGCCGACGATCGCGAACGCGGTCCGCGAGGTCTTCGAGGACGGTTCGGTGACGAGCCTCTTCGACGAGTAGCCGGGGGCCGGCCGGACCGATCGGTCGCAGGCCGTCCTAGATCGATTTCTTGTACGGCCTCCCCGCCGCGTAAGCTGTCACAGTTGCTCGGCGAGGGAGGCCGCACTCTTTGGTGCGGCGGTCCGTTATCGACGCGCTCTTCGTAGCAGGCCGACGGTTCGGCCGGGTGACTTCTTCCCTGGCTTTCCCTGAACTACGAGGAGTGATCATGTCCGAGGTCAAGCTCGCCGCCGAGACCCGTACCGAGTTCGGCAAGGGCGCCGCGCGCCGCATCCGCCGCGAGAGCAAGGTCCCCGCGGTGGTGTACGGCCACGGTGGCGACCCGGTTCACATCACGCTGCCGGGCCACGAGCTGCAGCTCGCCCTGCGTACCCCGAACGTCCTGCTGACCCTGGACATCGAGGGCAAGAGCCAGCTCGCGATCCCGAAGGCCGTGCAGCGTGACGCCATCAAGGGTTTCCTTGAGCACGTCGACCTGCTGCTGGTGAAGAGCGGCGAGAAGGTCAACGTCGAGGTCTACGTGCAGACCGAGGGCGACCTGGCCCCGGGCGCGTTCATCCTGGAGCACGTGCTCAGCACCCTGACGGTCGAGGCCGAGGCCACGCACATCCCCGAGTCGGTCACCGTCTCCATCGAGGGCCTTGAGGCCGGCGCCTCCATTCTCGCGAAGGACATCGAGCTGCCCGAGGGCACCACGCTGGCCATCGACGAGGACGCGGTCGTGCTGCAGGTCCTGGCCGCCCAGTCGGAGGAGCCCTCGGACGACGCGGCCGACGAGTCCGCCGAGGCCTGATCCCGCACCGGATCACTGTTCGCCGGCCGCCGCTCCTCAGGGGGCGGCGGCCGACGCGTATCCCCCGAACCGCACCGGCGCTGCCGGTCAAGGACCCATGGGAGTGACGGACGTGACCACGGAACCAGGCGCGCCCTGGCTGATCGTGGGGCTCGGAAACCCCGGCCCCGAGTACGCCATGAACCGCCACAACGTGGGCTTCATGGTGGCCGACCTCCTCGCCGGGCGGATCGGCGGGAAGTTCAAGCGGGCGGGCAAGGCGCAGGCCCAGGTGATCGAGGGGCGGATCGGCCCGCCGGGTCCGCTGAGCCGGCGGGTGATCCTGGCGAAGCCGATGTCGTACATGAATCTGTCGGGCGGTCCGGTGACGGGGTTGCGGGACTTCTACAAGGTGCCGACGGCGAACATCGTGGCGGTCCACGACGAGCTGGACATCGACCACGGCGTGCTGCGGCTGAAGCTGGGCGGCGGCGACAACGGTCACAACGGTCTGAAGTCGATGACGAAGGCGATGGGTCCGGAGTACCACCGGGTGCGGTTCGGGATCGGGCGTCCGCCGGGGCGTATGCAGGTCGCGGACTTCGTGCTGAAGGACTTCTCCTCGGCGGAGCGCAAGGAGCTGGACTACTTCGTGGACCGGGCTGCGGACGCGGTGGAGGCTCTGGTCGTCGAGGGTCTGGAGCGGGCGCAGTCGGCGTACAACTCATGACAATGCCGTACTTGACCGCTGCTTGAGCCCGGCCGGAGTTGACCGACCGCAGGGCCATGGCCAAGGATCGCCGCCATGCCCGCCCATTCCCGTGCCCGCGCCTCCCGCCCGAAAGCGGCCACGGCGCTGCGGCTGGGGCAGTTCGCGGCGATGGGTACGGTCGCGGTGCTGATCCTGATCGCGGGCGTCTGGGCCTCCTGGGGCACCGCCCAGCACGTGATGCTCACCAAGGGCCGTGAACGCGGCACGATGACGGTCACCAAGTGCGCCGACGACCGCTGCACGGGCCCGTACCGGCCCACGTCGCAGGGTTCCACCGCCCGGGACCGGGTCGTCCTCGACAGCGAGGTGGCTGTGGAGAAGGGTCGCACGTACACGGTGGTGGTGAAGCCCGGCACCGACGAGGTCGTGCGCGCGGGCACCGGCGGCCTGCTCTACGCCTGGGTGCCGCTGGGCGGCGCGCTGATGCTCGCCTCGGTGGTGGTGGCGGGCGGTCTGGGCAGGACCCGGCTGGGCTGGGTGCTCGGCGGCGCGGGCCTGGCGCTGGTGACGACGGCGTTCCTGGCGCTCTAGACGTGCGGAAGGGGGCCGGGCGGTCGTGACGAC
>NZ_JBHWZP010000507.1:0-4822 GCF_042728395.1 Streptomyces sp. NPDC060205 | reverse complement strand
GCGCTGACGAGAGGGGCACGCGCCCCGACAGGGGCGCGGGGAACTGCGCGACCAGCCACAAGGGGCCCGCACCCGACATACGACTTCAGGAGGCCAGCACGATGCCCATCGCAACCGTGAACCCGGCAACAGGCGAAACCCTCAAAACCTACGACGCCCTCGGCGAGGGCGAGATCGAACACCGCCTGGCGACCGCGGAAGCCGCGTTCAAAACGCACCGCACCACCTCGTTCGAGGAGCGCGCCCGGCTGATGCGCCGCGCGGCGGACCTCCTGGAGGCCGACGCACCGGACATCGGCCGGACGATGACCACCGAGATGGGCAAGCCGGTCAAGCAGGCCCGCGCCGAAGCGGCGAAGTGCGCGAAGGCGATGCGCTGGTACGCCGACCACGCCGAGGAACTCCTCGCCGACGAGGAGGGCGCGAAGAACGACGCGGAGGACTCCGGCGCCTCTCGCGTCCTCGTGCGCTACCGCCCGCTGGGCCCGGTCCTCGCCGTCATGCCGTGGAACTTCCCGCTCTGGCAGGTGATCCGCTTCGCCGCGCCCGCGCTGATGGCGGGCAACGTCGGGCTGCTCAAGCACGCCTCGAACGTCCCGCAGACCGCCCTCTACCTGGAGGACCTGTTCCGCCGGGCGGGCTTCGCGGAGGGCTGTTTCCAGACGCTGCTCGTCGGTTCGGGCGCCATCGAGGACATCCTGCGCGACCCGCGGATCAAGGCGGCCACGCTGACCGGCAGCGAACCGGCGGGCCGCGCGGTCGCCTCCGTCGCCGGGGACGAGGTCAAGAAGACCGTCCTGGAACTGGGCGGCAGCGACCCGTACGTGGTGATGCCGTCGGCGGACATCGACAAGGCGGCGAAGACGGCGGTGACGGCCCGGGTGCAGAACAACGGCCAGTCCTGCATCGCCGCCAAGCGGTTCATCGTCCACACGGACGTCTTCGACGCCTTCGCCGAACGCTTCACCGAGGCCATGAAGGCCCTCACGGTCGGCGACCCGCTGGACGAGGCCTCGGACGTCGGCCCGATCGCCACCGAGCAGGGCCGTGACGACCTGACGGAACTCGTCGACGACGCCGTCGAGGGCGGCGCGACCGTGCTGTGCGGCGGTGAGCGGCCCGACGGGGACGGCTGGTACTACACGCCGACCGTCCTCGCCGACATCACGCCCGAGATGCGTATCCACCACGAGGAGGCGTTCGGCCCGGTCGCCACGCTCTACCGCGCCGCCGACCTCGACGAGGCGATCACCATCGCCAACGACACGCCGTTCGGGCTGAGTTCCAACGTCTGGACCCGCGACGACGCCGAGACCGACCGTTTCGTGCGGGATCTGGAGGCCGGCGGGGTCTTCTTCAACGGGATGACCGCGTCCCATCCGGCGTTCCCGTTCGGCGGGGTCAAGCGGTCCGGCTACGGACGTGAGCTGTCGGGCCACGGAATCCGAGAGTTCTGCAACATCACCACCGTATGGCACGGAGCGTGAGCCTTCCGCGGCTACGATCCCCCGTGTGAACCGCGAAGTGACCCTGCCTCTGATCGTCGACGACCGCGGGACCCTGCAGGTGGCTGCCGCCGATGTGAGCAAGCTGCTGCGCACGATGGGTGGGCGGTGGCTGCATCTCGTCGAGGCCGGGGAGGACGGGCTCGACGAGGACACGGTTGCCGCGCTGACCATCGAGCTGGCGAAGCTTGCTGATCGGATCGATGTGGCGTGCATTGCGCACAGCAGTGGGGGCGCCTCCGGCTGAGGGGGCGTGTTCGAGGTCGTCTGTGCACTGCGGGTGCGTGGGGGCTGGGCGCGCAGTTCCCCGCGCCCCTTACGGGGCCCAGGGAGGGCTTGTCCCCGGTCTGGAGTAGTCCGGCGCGATAAACGGGACTTCTCGGGTGATCGTGGTGGGACCACCCTTCCGTCCGGGAGAGGGAGTTCCCGGCGGGCGAGAGAAGGCGCAGGCACATGGCGACTTTGTGCAGACCCGCGGTCTCTGTTCCGGAATACGTGATCACGATGGAGGAGACGCTTGAGCTGGCGCGCTCCCGCCACCCCGATCACCCCCAACTGCCGCTCGCGCTGCGGCTGATCGAGAACACCGGTGTACGCACCCGGCACATCGTGCAGCCCATCGAGGAGACCCTGAAGCACCCCGGCTTCGAGGAACGCAACAAGGTGTACACGGCCGAGGCGAAGGCCCGTGTGCCGGCCGTCGTCCAGCGCGCGCTCGACGACGCGGAGGTCCTGGCCACCGACATCGACGTGATCATCTACGTCTCGTGCACGGGCTTCATGATGCCGTCGATGACGGCCTGGCTGATCAACGCCATGGGGTTCAGCAGCGACACCCGCCAGATACCCATAGCGCAGCTCGGCTGCGCCGCCGGGGGCGCCGCGATCAACCGGGCGCACGACTTCTGCACGGCGTACCCCGAGTCCAACGCGCTCATCGTGGCCTGCGAGTTCTGCTCGCTGTGCTACCAGCCGACCGACCTCGGTGTCGGCTCGCTGCTGTGCAACGGTCTGTTCGGCGACGGGATCGCCGCCGCGGTGGTCCGCGGACAGGGCGGCGAGGGCATCGCGCTGGAGCGCAACGGCTCGTACCTGATCCCCAAGACCGAGGACTGGATCATGTACGACGTGCGGGCCACCGGCTTCCACTTCCTGCTGGACAAGCGGGTGCCGGCCACCATGGAGCCGCTCGCCCCCGCCCTGCACAACCTGGCGGGGCTGCACGGCTGGGACGCCTCCGACCTGGACTTCTACATCATCCACGCCGGGGGTCCGCGGATCCTCGACGACCTCAGCAAGTTCCTCCAAGTGGCACCGGAGGCCTTCCGGTTCAGCCGGGCGACGCTCACCGAGTACGGGAACATCGCCAGCGCCGTCGTCCTGGACGCACTGCGCAGGCTGTTCGACGAGGGGGGCTCCCATCACAAGGCGCGCGGACTGCTCGCCGGCTTCGGGCCGGGGATCACGGCCGAGATGGCGCTGGGCCGCTGGCACCGTACGAGCGAAATGACGGCGTGACATGACCTCTGACCTGACCCTGAACCAAGAGACCGCGGCAGCGCCCCCGGTACGGCACTGGCCCGCCCTGGACCTGACCGGGGTCGACTTCGACCCCGTCCTGTCCGAGCTGATGCGCGAGGGCCCCATCAACCGCATCCAGCTGCCCAACGGCGAGGGCTGGGCCTGGCTGGTCACGCGCTACGACGACGTACGGCTGGTGACGAACGACCCGCGGTTCAGCCGGGCGAAGGTGCTCGGCCGGCAGGTCACCCGGCTGGCTCCGCACTTCATCCCGGCGCCGGGCGCGATGAGCTTCGTCGACAAGCCCGACCACGCCCGGCTGCGCAGGGCGGTGAACGCGGCCTTCACGTCACGGGGTGTCGAGCGCCTGCGGGCGAACGCCCAGCAGACCCTCGACACCATGGTCGACGACATGCTCCGGGACGGTCCCCCGGCCGATCTCATCGACCGGGTGCTGTCGCCGTTCCCGATCACCGTCATCTGCGAGCTGATGGGGGTCCCGGCCGAGGACCGGCACACCCTGCACACCTGGACGCAGTCGATCCTCTCCTCCAGCCAGGGTGCCGAGGCCAGTGAACGGGCCAAGCGGGACATGGAGGTGTACTTCGCCAAGCTGATCGCCGAGCGCCGCGGCGCCACCGGTGAGGACGTCACCTCGCTGCTCGGCGCGGCGGTCGGCCGGGGCGACATCACCGAGGAGGAGGCGGTGGCGCTCGCGGGTCCGATCCAGATCGGCGGCGAGGCCGTCACCAACAACACCGGGCAGATGCTGTACATCCTCATGACCAGGCCGGCGCTGTTCGACCGGCTGCGCGACGAGCCGGCGCTGCGCCCGCAGGCCCTCGACGAACTGCTGCGGTACATCCCGCACCGCAACGCCGTCGGGCTCTCCCGGATCGCCACGGAGGACGTCGTCCTGCACGGCGTACGGATCAGGAAGGACGACCCGATCTACGTGTCCTACCTGGCCGCCAACCGGGACCCGGACGTCTTCCCCGACCCCGACCGGATCGACTTCGACCGCGCCGCCAACCCGCATGTGGCGTTCGGGCACGGTCCGCACTACTGCGTGGGCGGCATGCTCGCCCGGCTGGAGTCGGAGCTGATGGTGAACACGCTCCTCGACCGGATTCCGACGCTGCGGCTGTCCGTCTCGGCGGACGAGGTGCCGTGGCGGCGCGGCGCGCTGATCCGCGGGCCCGAGGCCCTGCCCGTCACCTGGTGACCGCGCTCACGCCGCCCGAGGGTCTGCTGGTGCCACCGGGGCACGGCCGTACGGTACGCACACCGGCCCAGCACGTGACGTTCAAGGTGACCGGTACGCACTCCCGGGCGGCGTCCAGCTTCGAGGTGGTC
This sequence comes from Streptomyces sp. NPDC060205, assembly GCF_042728395.1. Classification (NCBI taxonomy): domain Bacteria; kingdom Bacillati; phylum Actinomycetota; class Actinomycetes; order Kitasatosporales; family Streptomycetaceae; genus Streptomyces; species Streptomyces sp. NPDC060205. The sequence goes on along the minus strand of NZ_JBHWZP010000507.1, from coordinate 440 downwards.
GTACCGCCCGGCTTCGACGTCGGCGCGCACGTCCACGCGCGCAGCGAGGAGCTGTTCTACGTCCTCGAAGGCGAGCTGGACGTGCTCGCCTTCGAGCCGCTGGTCCGGACGCGGGACAACTGGCAGCGCTGGGAGTCGGGTTCGGGCAACCGGGTGGTGCGGGCGACGCCGGGGACGGTGATCGTCGTGCCGCCCGGGTGTCCGCACGCCTTCGCGAACCCGACGGACAGCCCGGCGAAGATGTTCTTCCAGGCGTCGCCGCCACCGGATCACGAACGGTACTTCGATGAGCTTCTGCGGATCCTCGACGCGGGGGGTTCGCCGGACGTGGCGGCGATCGAGGAGCTGCGGTCGCGGTACGACATCGAGCAGCTGACGCCGTTGCGCCACGGGTAGCGTCCGCCAGCCGGCACGAGCGGGCCGGTGGGGGCTCGTCGCGC
>NZ_JBHWZP010000506.1:0-4825 GCF_042728395.1 Streptomyces sp. NPDC060205 | reverse complement strand
GGGACGGTTTGCGTCCCGCTCACCCCCGCCGTGCGCCCGGGCGCCTATCCGCGGTGCAGGTAGGCCCGTTGCACGGTCTGCCGCACGGAGTTGCCCGCCGCGTCGCGAGCCGTCACTCTCAGTGTCACGTACGCGTCACCGCGTACGCGCGAGGGCCTCTTGACGGTGGCCTCGAACGCGTTGTGCCCGCGGTCCTTCACCGTCGCCCGGCTCCAGCTCGCGCCGTCGTCGTACGACGCCTCCACCTGGACGCTCACCCCGCGCGGCACGGCCAGTCCGTCCTGGGCGCGGACCGACAGCCCGACCGTGTGCGTACGGCCGGAGCGGACGGCGTTGTACGCGTCGACCGGGACGTCGTAGTCGAGCTGGAGCAACGGCAGGGGCGTCGCCGCGCCCGTACTGCCCGAGCGGAACGCCCAGGACGTCTCGGTGCCGGTCCCGTACACCCATTCACCGGACACCCGCGACGTCGTGAGGTCCAGCCGGTAGTCGGCCGCGCCGGACGGGACCTCGAAGTCCGCGTAGCCGCCGTCGGCCTCCGCGGTCTTCCGGCCGTTGCGGTACAGCACGGCGGCGGCCGAGTCGCCCTGCGCCGCGGCCGAGGTCCCGATGCCGCCGCCCCCTTCGAGCAGCCGCGACCGGTGACCGGCCTGCGAATCGGTGAACTCCGGGATCCGCAGGCTCAGTACGTCACCCGAGCGCACGGACGGTGCCGTGGTGCCGCGCGGGATCGACGGCCGGACGACGGCCCCCTGCCAGGTGTCGCTCGTCCGCTCGCCCGCCCGGTAGGTGCGCGCGGCGTCCGCCATACCGACGACCAGCGGGGTGTCCACGTCGAACGTGGTCTCGTGGTGGACGAAGTGCTTCCACTGGGTGTCACCGGAACTCACGTACTCGGTCCGGTCGAAGCCGGTCGGCACATAACGGGTGTACTGCAGCCAGGCGGTGTCCTGGTACGGCCGCCGTGCGAAGCGTTGCTCGGCGGCCCACCGCGCGCCGCCGTTGTCGGCGTACCTGGTCGTCACCACCGCGCTGTTGCGCTCGGACACCGTGTGCACGACCTTCTCGGGGACGCGCTGCGACGACACCTGCATGACGTCGTACAGATACGGGCTGCGGGCCGTGCCGGTGAGGGTCACCGTGGTCCGCCCCTTGCCGATCCGCTTCAGCAGGGCGGCTCCCGCCTTCGCGCCGATCCGGACGGTCGGTACGCCCCAGCGGTCGCCCTCCGGATGCCAGCGGGTCCACGCGATGTCGCTGAAGTGGACCAGCACGATGCCGCGTACTCCGGCGGCAGCCGCCTGCTCGGCCAGCTCCCGCTCGTTGACGTTCTGTTCGTTGGTGAGGACCGCGAGCTTCCCGCGGGCCCGGGCGAAGACCGGAGAGGCGGCGTCACCCGCGGCGACCGCCGTCAGGCGCGCTCCCTTGCCGGTGGTCGCCTTCTCGTCGAAGAGCGGCGAGGAGGGCATGTAGTAGGCGTCCGGCGTCTGTTCGGCGCCCTTGCCGCCCGACACCGCCATGTCGAGGAGCGGTGCGACGAGCTGCCAGCGCGAGGCGAACTCGAAGGTGCCGTCGGTGACGGTGGAGGTCGGACTCACGTACAGCCGCTTGCCCAGGTCGAAGTACATCGTGCCCTGGATCAGGCTGTGCCCGTCGATCTTTCGGTACGTCTGGTAGCTGAGGATGCCGCGCTGCTCGGCCGGCCGGGGCGTACGGATGTCGACCAGGGTCGTCCTGCGCTCGTCGAGCGTGACGGACATGTCCTTGGTGACCTTCACCTCGGGCAGGACCACATGCCGCAGCTCCTGTCCGTCGGCGACCGTGTCCAGCGACGAGTGGTCCAGCTGGTAGGTGCCCTCCTCGACCTCGGCGACGGCCGGCTCCGTGGCGCTGCCCGGGTCGGTGTAGCCCACGAAGCCGTCGCTGCCCCAGATCGTCGGCAGCGCCTCGATCTGCTTGCCCTTGAGGTCGACGGTCCTGACGCTGATCCGGTGGACCGGACCCTGCACGGCCAGGCTCACCGTGGTGTGCACGGTGACCTTCCCGTCGGCGGAGGCCGCGGTCACGTATCCGTAGTAGTCGCCCCGCTCCACCCGGGCCGGGTCGACCGTCAGCGGAACCTCCGCGGTGGCGCCCGCGGGCACACGCACCGAACCGGAGCCGAGCTTCACCGCCCCTTCCACCGGTGTGCGCCCGCCCGCCGTGGCCAGCCGGGCACCGAGCGCCAGCGTGACATCGGCACCCGAGGTGTTGGTGTACGTCAGCTTCGTCGTACGGGTCTCGCCGCCACCGGTCTGGAAGGGGCCCAGGGCCACCGTCCCCGTGGCGGTCACCGGACCCAGCGCCGCGGCGGCCACGTCGATGAGACCGCCGCCCTGCTCGGTGACCTCCTGTCCCGCGGCCGTACGGGCCGTGCTGACCAGCGCGTCCTTCAACTGCGCCGCGCTCCAGCCGGGATGCCGCTGGGCGAGCAGCGCGGCGGCGCCCGCCACATGCGGGGTCGCCATCGACGTACCGGAGGCCGCCACGTGCTGCGCGTCGACCGGGTCGCCCATGGTCGTGCCGGCCGCGCGGGCCGCCACGATGCCGACGCCGGGCGCCGTCACGTCGGGCTTGACCGCGTCGTCACCGGAGCGCGGGCCGCGGCTGGAGAACGGGGCGAGGGCGCCGGCGCGGTCGACCGCGCCGACGGTGAGGGCCGCGTCCGCGGCGCCGGGGGAGCCGATGGTGCTCATGCCCTGCTCGCCGCTGTTGCCCGCCGCGACGACGAACAACGTGCCCGTGCGCTCGGTGAGTTCGTTCAGTGCGAGGCTCATCGGGTCCGTGCCGTCGCTCGGACTGTCCGAGCCCAGGCTCATGTTGACGACCTTGGCACCCGAGGAGGCCGCCCACTCCATGCCGGCGATCACCTGGGACTCGCTGCCGTAGCCGTCGTCGCCGAGCACCTTGCCGACGAGCAGGTCGGCGCCCGGCGCGACCCCCTTGCCGCCCTTGCCGCCGGCGGACGCGGCCCCGCTGCCGCCGACGATGGACGCGACATGCGTGCCGTGCCCGAAGGCGTCCCCGGTGCCGGAACTCCCGGAGAAGTCCTTGGCCTCGGAGATGCGTCCGGCGAGATCGGGGTGGGACTGGTCCGCGCCGGTGTCCAGGACGGCGACCTTGACGGATTCGCCCCGCTGGCCGGCCTGCCACACGGCGGGCGCGCCGATCTGCGGGACGCTGCGGTCCAGCGAGGCGTTCACCCGGCCGTCGAGCCACACCCGTGGAGCGGCGGCGGCTTTGGCCGTGCTCACCGCGCCCTCGTCCGCGGCCAGTTGCTTCCAGAACCGGCCGAGGTCGTCCTCGGCGACCCGCACCGACCGCGCCCCGATGCTGTCCAGCCGGCGGACCGGCGATCCGTCCTCGGCGAGCGAGGTCAGCCGCCGGACGGCGGACTCCGCCGCGCCGTCCGCGCCCGCCACGATCAGCGGAAGCGCGTCGCTGTGCGCCTCGTCGTACCGCTGGGCGAGCAGCGCGCCCACGTCGAACAGCCCCCGGTCCAGGCGTCCCGCCGAGACCAGGTTCCCGGCGTCGGACGGCAGGACCGTCAGCCGTCCGTCCTGCTCGTAGGTCCGGAAGAGGATGTGCCGCCGCCCGGGTCCGGGCGTGACCGAGGCGGTCCGCCGTCCCTCGGAGTCGGCGGCCACGGTCACCCGGTCACCGGTGATCAGGCGCACGGTGCCGAGGCTCTTCGGCGCGGGAACGTCGGCCGCCGCCGTCGCCGTGGGCCCCGTACCGCCGCGAGCGGCCACCGGCGCCACCGCGCCGGCAGCCAGGGCGAGTCCTGTCGATATCGCCGCCAGCAGGCGAATCCGTCTCATGAGTGCCGTGCCTTCCGTCGTACGCACAGAGAAGTTCATGCGCTGGACAGAATCCGGTGGCACTCGATGTCATGTCACTCGATTCCGGTGGCACAGGTGGGACATGTCGCAACCACGACACCCGGCCGACCGCCTCGAAGGCCCCTCACCAGACCCCCGGTTCGCTCCCCACGACGGGCTCCGAGGACCTGCCGTCCACACCGACGGGGACCTCGCCCGCGAGCATCACCCGGTGCATGACCCGGGGATGGTCGACCTGCGCGGTGTCGCCCGGGGCGAGGTGGATGGTGGCCCGGTTGTCCCAGAAGGCCACGCTCCCCAGCTCCCAGCGGAACCGCACGGTGTACTCGGGCCGTGTCGCCTGCTCCACCAGCATCTCCAGCAGGGGCGCGCTCTCCATCCGGGACAGCCCGAGGATCTGCTCGACGTAGTAGCCGTTGACGAACAGCACGCGCTCGCCCGTCTCGGGATGCACCCGCACCAGCGGATGCTCGGTGGCGATCTGCCGGTCCAGCAGATGGCGTGCGTACGCGTCCTCGCCGGGCCGGGTCTGGTAGCCGACCCCGAGGCGGTGCTCGGCCCGCAGCCCGTCGAGGAAGCCCCGCAGCGGGGCCGAGAGACCGGCGTAGGCGGCGGCCAGGTTCGACCAGGTGGTGTCGCCGCCGTACGGGGGCACGGTCTCCGCGCGCAGGATCGTGGCCGCCGGCGGATCGACGCGGGCGCCGTGGTCGCAGTGCCAGCCGCGCAGCAGCGAGTGGCGGCGCCTGCGCAGCCACTCGTCGTGCTCCATGCCGTACCGCCCGCCGAGTTCCAGCCGGTCGGCCGTCGTCTCGATCTCCGGGACGTCGGCGGGTGACGCGCTGCCGCGCCTGCGCAGCCGGACCGGTGTGCCGAAGCGGCGGGCGAACGCCACGTGCGAGGCGTGGTCGAGGCGCTGTCCGCGGAAGAACACCACCTTCCAGCGC
>NZ_JBHWZP010000505.1:0-4835 GCF_042728395.1 Streptomyces sp. NPDC060205 | reverse complement strand
CCTCGGGGAGGGGCTGCGCCCCGTCCCACCCAGGGGCGCGGGGAACGGCGCAGTCTTTTGTCTTTGTCTTGAGGGGCGCGGGGAACTGCGCGAGCAACCACGACGGGCCCGCACCCGTCCACGCACCCAGTTCAACGGGCGTTGAAGTACTTCGCCTCGGGGTGGTGGATCACGATCGCGTCCGTGGACTGTTCCGGGTGGAGCTGGAACTCCTCCGACAGGTGGACGCCGATGCGCTCCGGTTCCAGCAGCCGGGCGATCTTCGCGCGGTCCTCCAGGTCGGGGCAGGCGCCGTAGCCGAGGGAGAAGCGCGCGCCGCGGTACTTGAGCGCGAACATGTCCTCCATCTCGGTGGGGTCGTCGCCCGCGAAGCCGAGTTCGGAGCGCACGCGCGCGTGCCAGTACTCGGCCAGTGCCTCGGCCAGCTGCACGGACAGGCCGTGCAGTTCGAGGTAGTCGCGGTAGGAGTTCGCCTCGAAGAGCTTCGCCGTCTCCTCGCCGATCCGGGAGCCGACGGTGACGACCTGGAGGCCCACGACGTCCGTCTCGCCGGACTCCTCCGGGCGGAAGAAGTCGGCCAGGCACAGCCGGCGTCCGCGGCGCTGGCGCGGGAAGGTGAAGCGGGTGCGTTCGTTGCCCTGGTCGTCCAGGAGGATCAGGTCGTCGTCCTTGGAGACGCACGGGAAGTAGCCGTATACGACCGCCGCTTCGAGGAGGTTGCCCGTCTGCAGCTGGTCCAGGAGGCCGCGCAGGCGCGGCCGGCCCTCGGTCTCCACCAGCTCCTCGTAGGTGGGCCCGTCGCCCGTGCGGGCCTGCTTGAGGCCCCACTGGCCCTTGAACAGCGCGCCCTCGTCGAGCCAGGTCGCGTACTCCTTGAGCTGGATGCCCTTGATGACGCGGGTGCCCCAGAAGGGCGGGGTGGGGACCGGGTTGTCGACGGCCACGTCCGAGCGGGCCGCGCCCTCCTCCGGGCGTTCCTCGACGACCGTCTGCGCGGTGGCCCGCACCCGGCGCTGCTTCAGCTCCGGCAGGGTGGCGCCGGGCACGCCGCGCTTGACCGCGATGAGCGCGTCCATCAGGCGCAGGCCCTCGAACGCGTCGCGGGCGTAGCGGACCTCGCCCTCGTAGATCTCGTGGAGGTCCTGTTCGACGTACGCGCGGGTGAGGGCGGCGCCGCCGAGGATGACCGGGTAGTCGGCGGCCATCTTGCGCTGGTTGAGCTCCTCCAGATTCTCCTTCATGATCACCGTGGACTTGACCAGGAGTCCCGACATGCCGATGACGTCGGCGCGGTGTTCCTGGGCGGCTTCCAGGATCGCGGAGACGGGCTGCTTGATGCCGAGGTTGACGACGGTGTAGCCGTTGTTGGACAGGATGATGTCGACGAGGTTCTTGCCGATGTCGTGGACGTCGCCGCGCACGGTGGCGAGCACGATGGTGCCCTTGCCGTCGTCGTCGGTCTTCTCCATGTGCGGTTCCAGGTGGGCCACCGCGGTCTTCATGACCTCGGCGGACTGGAGCACGAACGGCAGTTGCATCTGGCCGGAGCCGAACAGTTCGCCGACGACCTTCATGCCGTCGAGGAGGGTCTCGTTGACGATGTCGAGCGCGGGGCGCTCCAGGAGGGCGTCGTCGAGGTCCTGTTCGAGGCCGTTCTTCTCGCCGTCGATGATGCGGCGCTTGAGCCGCTCGTTGAGGGGCAGGGCCGCCAGTTCCTCGGCGCGGCCGGCCTTGAGGGACTTGGTGGTGGCGCCCTCGAAGAGGGCCATCAGCTTCTGGAGCGGGTCGTAGCCCTCGCGGCGGCGGTCGTGGATGAGGTCGAGTGCGGTGGTGACCTCCTCCTCGGTGAAGCGGGCGATCGGCAGGATCTTCGAGGCGTGCACGATCGCCGAGTCGAGGCCGGCCTTGACGCACTCGTCGAGGAAGACCGAGTTGAGCAGGACGCGCGCGGCCGGGTTGAGGCCGAAGGAGATGTTCGACAGGCCGAGGGTGGTCTGGACGTCGGGGTGGCGCTGCTTGAGCTGCCGGATGGCCTCGATGGTGGCGATGCCGTCGCCGCGGGACTCCTCCTGGCCGGTGCAGATGGTGAAGGTCAGGGTGTCGATGAGGATGTCCGACTCGTGGATGCCCCAGTTGCCGGTGAGGTCGGCGATGAGCCGTTCGGCGATCGCGACCTTGTGCTCGGGGGTGCGGGCCTGGCCCTCCTCGTCGATGGTCAGGGCGATGAGCGCGGCGCCGTGTTCCTGTGCGAGCCGGGTGACCTTCGCGAAGCGCGAGTCGGGGCCGTCGCCGTCCTCGTAGTTGACGGAGTTGATGACCGCGCGCCCGCCGAGCTTCTCCAGGCCGGCGCGGATGACGTCGACCTCGGTGGAGTCCAGGACGATCGGCAGGGTGGAGGCGGTGGCGAAGCGTCCTGCCAGTTCCTGCATGTCGGCGACGCCGTCGCGGCCCACATAGTCGACGCACAGGTCGAGCATGTGGGCGCCCTCGCGGATCTGGTCGCGGGCGATCTCGACGCAGTCGTCCCAGCGGGCCTCCAGCATGGCCTCGCGGAACTTCTTGGAGCCGTTGGCGTTGGTGCGCTCGCCGATCGCCATGTAGGAGGTGTCCTGGCGGAACGGCACACTCTGGTAGAGCGAGGCGGCGCCGGGCTCGGGGCGCGGGTCGCGGCGGGCCGGTGTCAGGTCCCGTACGCGCTCGACGACCTGGCGCAGGTGCTCGGGGGTGGTGCCGCAGCAGCCGCCGATCAGGGACAGGCCGTACTCGGTGACGAAGGTTTCCTGGGCGTCGGCGAGTTCGGGGGCGGTCAGCGGGTAGTGGGCGCCGTTCTTGCCGAGGACGGGGAGGCCGGCGTTGGGCATGCAGGACAGCGGGATGCGGGAGTGGCGGGCCAGGTAGCGCAGGTGCTCGCTCATCTCGGCGGGCCCGGTGGCGCAGTTCAGGCCGATCATGTCGATGCCGAGCGGTTCGAGAGCGGTGAGCGCGGCGCCGATCTCCGAACCGAGGAGCATGGTGCCGGTGGTCTCGACGGTCACGGAGACGATCAGCGGCAGGTCCACGCCGAGGGTGTCCAGGGCGCGGCGGGCACCGAGCACGGACGCCTTGGTCTGCAGCAGGTCCTGGGTGGTCTCCACGAGCAGCGCGTCGGCGCCGCCGGCGATCATGCCTTCGGCGTTCTGCTGGTAGGCGTCGCGCAGCAGGGTGTACGGGGCGTGGCCGAGGGTCGGCAGTTTGGTGCCGGGGCCCATGGAGCCCAGCACCCAGCGCTGCTGTCCGGTGGAGGCGGTGAACTCGTCGGCGACCTCGCGGGCGATGCGGGCGCCCGCTTCGGAGAGTTCGTGGACGCGTTCGGCGATGTCGTACTCGGCGAGGGCGGCGTGGTTGGCGCCGAAGGTGTTGGTCTCGACGCAGTCGACGCCCACGGAGAAATATTCCTCGTGGACGGAGCGCACGATGTCGGGGCGGGTGAGGTTCAGGATCTCGTTGCAGCCCTCAAGATTCTCGAAGTCCTCAAGGGTGGGGTCCTGTGCCTGGAGCATGGTGCCCATCGCGCCGTCGGCCACCACCACGCGGGTGGCGAGCGCCTCGCGGAGGGCGTCGGTTCGAGCCCGGCTGTAGGCCGACTCGGACGGAAGGGACGGGTTCGGCAACGAGGCCATGGAAGATGCTCCCTGGGGTGCGACGGCTGTCGGCTTTGCGCTTCTTGTGGAAGGCGCACGCCGTCAGGGTAGCCCGCGGCGGCACCGGAGGGGCGGGAGCGTCCACGGGACGGACGCGCGATCCGTTGCCGGCGTCGGGTTGGATGCGTTCGCAACTCATCACGACCGCCCATTAGCGGGAGGTCGGCGGCGAGCGGTAATGTTCGACATTGCCGAACGGTGGCAGCGAAGCGGCGACCGACGGTCCAAGGGGACGGAGGGCACGACGGCGATGGCACGGAACATCCAGTCGCTCGAACGGGCGGCCGCGATGCTGCGGCTGCTCGCGGGCGGGGAGCGACGGCTCGGCCTGTCGGACATCGCCTCGTCGCTGGGCCTGGCGAAGGGCACGGCCCACGGGATCCTGCGCACACTGCAGCAGGAGGGTTTCGTCGAGCAGGACGGGCCTTCCGGCCGCTACCAGCTGGGCGCGGAGCTGCTGCGCCTGGGCACGACCTATCTCGACGTGCACGAGCTGCGGGCGCGCGCCCTGGTGTGGACCGACGACCTGGCCCGCTCCAGCGGCGAGAGCGTATATCTGGGGGTGCTGCACCAGCAGGGCGTGCTGATCGTGCACCACGTGTTCCGGCCCGACGACAGCCGGCAGGTGCTGGAGGTGGGGGCCATGCAGCCCCTGCACTCCACGGCGCTGGGCAAGGTCCTGTCGGCGTACGACCCGGTGGCGCACAGTGAGGCCCTGGAGGCCGAGCGCGAGGAGTTCACGGCGCACACGGTCAGCGCTCCGGAGGCGTTCGAGCACGTCCTGGACCTGACCCGCGCGCGCGGGTACGCGGCCGATGTCGAGGAGACCTGGACGGGGGTCGCCTCGGTGGCGGCGCCGATCCACAACCAGCGGCGGATGCCCGTCGGCGCGGTGGGGGTCACGGGGGCGGTGGAGCGGGTCTGCGACAAGGACGGCGGGCTGCGTCCCGAGCTGATCGCCGCCGTGCGCGACTGCGCCCGCTCGGTGTCGAGGGACCTGGGCGCCGGGCGGTTCTGAGGCCCCGCGGTGGCCCCGAGTGGGGCGCGGCCGAGTCCGGGTCCCCGATCGTGGGAAGAAGGCCGGTACGTCGTCGACGTACCGGCCTTCTTCGTGCCCTGCCGGCCACGGAACGTTCCTGCTCGCACGCGGTGTGC
>NZ_JBHWZP010000504.1:156-4838 GCF_042728395.1 Streptomyces sp. NPDC060205 | reverse complement strand
GTGGTTGGCGTGGGGCCGTCGGAATGGGGCGCGGAAGGTTACTTCACGTCCACGAAGTCACCCGCGGCCTTGACCGCCGGAGTGGTCGACGTACCCGCGAAGTTGTACCGGAAGTACCCGTCGGACGCAGCCTTGACCGTGGTCTTCAGCGCACCCTTCGTGCCGGACTTGACGGTCTTGACGTCCACGTACGTGGACGTGCCCTTCTTCTTGAACTGGAGCTTCACCGACTGCACGGTGTACCCCGCGTACTTGTTCGTCTCCCAGTTCGCCCGCGTCAGCGCACCGGTGACCGTGATGGTCTTGCCCTTCTTCACGGGCTCCGGCGACGCGTTAACGGTCAGCTTGGAGTACCGCTGCAGCTTCGTGCTGCCGACCTTCGCCTGCTCGGCGACACCGACCTTGGTGATGTCGAAGTCGATGGCGGACGGGTCCTCGCCGTTGAAGGCGACGGCGTAGGCGTTCGCCGACCACGCACCGGCGTCGGAGTTGAACAGCTCACCCTCGCCCGGGTAGGCGTCGATGGTGCCCTTGCAGGTGGCGACGGTGGTGGAGACCGCCGTGCAGGTCGGCAGCAGGTCACCGAACAGGTAGTTGTCCGGCTCCGTGTACGAACCCTTGTAGATCTCCAGGTCGACGATGAAGTCGTCGGCGGTGATGTCCACGTCGGCGCCGTGCTTCAGCGTGAACGTCGTCGGGACGCTGACCTTCTTGGTGGTGCCGGCCACGATGGCCTTGCCACTGTTGATCTTGACGTTCGAGATGCTCGCGTCGAGCGCGTACGGCGCGTCGGCCGCCGCGGCGGCGACACGGGAGCCGGACTTGGCGGCAGCGGCGTGAGCGGCGTCGAGCACCTTCGCGGTGTCCTCGCGCGAGATCGCGGAGCCGTCCGCCTGCGCGGCGGGCACGGCGAAGGCGGAAAGAGCCAGGGCGCCGGTGACGGCGGCCACGGTGGCACGTATACGCATGCGTTCCCCTGATGGAGAAAGGGGCCCCGACGGTAGGTCTGCACGTTGGGGCCCGAGTGATCGAGAGTCTGTTGACTCAGGTGATCAGATTCGGGACGGGGGTGAATGGTTGTACGGGTGGTGAAGGTTTTGCGAACTCGTGATCAAGAACGCCCCTTCACCCCCCGCCCCGGACTCCCGTGCTCGGTCGCATTCGGGCGAACTCAGTCGAACCAGCGGTCCCGCGCCAGTTCCTCCGTCCTCGACGGGTCCTCAAGGAGGGCGGCGACCTCGAAGCGGCGGGGCCACTGCCCGGCCGCCCACGCGAGTCCGGCGGCCACACCCTCCAGGGTGGACGCGTGCAGCACCCCGTCGCGGGTGCGGCGCCAGTCGAGTTCGGTGCCGTCGACGACCAGTTCCTCGTGCTCGACGTAGGTCGCGGGGGTCGAGGGGCCCAGCAGGACCCGTACGGACTCCGGTACGTCGTGTTCCGTGCCCTCGCTGGTCACCTCGCCGGTGACGGACTCGCTCAGCCGCCGGACCTGGAACAGCTCGGCGAGGTCGGCGGCGCGCGCGGGCCGTACCGGGAGCAGGGGCGTGCCCGCGGTGAAGGGCAGCAGGTCGGGCGAGTCGACGACCACGGCGTCGGCCGCGTCCACGACCCGCACCTCGCCGTCGACCACGGCCCGCAGCTCGTCCGGCAGGGTCACCTGCTCGGGGTCGAGGTCGGCCAGCGCGCCGTACAGGGCGTGCAGCTGGGACGCGGAGACCTCGCGGTCGGGGTCGGCGAGCCGGTCGAGCAGTTCGGCGCCGCCGCCCGGTTCGGCGAGCAGCGCGGCCACGGACGTACGGACGCCGAGGGCCCGCAGCACCTGCTCGTCGTCGAAACCGGCCGCGTCGGCGGCGTCGTACAGGCCGTGCAGGAGCGGGTCGCCGCCCTCGGCGCGCAGGCCGGCCGGGCGGCGGCCGTCGAGGACGGGGTGCCCGCGCAGCCACCAGGCGGTGTACGAGCGGATGATCTCGTGCGTGCCGTCCGGCAGCAGGACGCGGACCGGCTGGGTGACGGCGTCCCGCAGCGGCGGGCGGGAGAGCAGGGCCAGGGCCTCGGGCCAGCGGTCGTCGTCCACGAGGTCGAGGTCGCGCACGGCCACGATCTCCGTCGCGACGGGCGGCACCGGGGAGTCCGGCAGCCCGTCCAGGGCGTCCTCGCACCACACGTCCACGGCGTCGAGCAGTCCGGCGTCGTCGGGTTCGGCGAAGTCGCCGTCCTTCGGCTCCAGTTCGTCGGGGTCGAGGACGACGTCCGTGGCGCGTACGAGGGTGAAGTTCGCGAGGACACCGCAGGCGGCGAGGGGCTGTTCGCCCCAGCGTTCGGCCAGTTCGGGGTCGACGGAGGCGAGTTCGTCCTCGCGCATCACCTGGGCGAAGGGGCTGCCGGGCAGGACGAGTTCGCCGGCCGGGACGAGTTCGCCCTCGTCGTCGGGGAGCGCGAGGGCGCCGAGCCAGGGTTCGTCGCCGGGTTCGAGGTCGGCGTCCCGGACGAGCGCGAGGACGGTGTCGGCCAGCTCCTCGGCGTCGGGCGTGGTGTCGTCGTCCCAGGCGCCCCGGTCGTCGTCGAGGGAACCGGCGACGGCCGCGCGGACCTGCGGGGTGGTCAGGACGGCCCGCGCGGTGGCGGGCAGGGCGCCCAGCTTCTCCAGGAGCGGATGGACGGCGTCCGGGTGGGCGACCTTGAGCCCGAGCCGGGCGAGCGCGTCGGGCGCGGCCTGGGCGCCGTCGGCGGTGGGCAGCAGGACCTGGCGGGGGCCGATCGTCGTCCGCCCTCCCCCAGAGCCAAAAGCCTGGGAGGTGCCCCCAGCCAGCGGCACCGGCAGCCCCGAGAGGCGGTCCGGGTCGACCCCGGCGAGGCTGTCGTACAGACGCCGCCACCACTCGGGGGCCTTCTCCAGGCCCGCGAGCCGGTCGACCGCCTCGGCCAGCGGGACCCGCGCGACCCCCAGGATGCGCAGTTCCGCCCGGCGTTCGAGCCCGGCGGGCAGCAGGCTGGGCAGCACCTCCGCCAGGACCCGTACGGTGTCGGCGCCCGCCCCCTCCACCACCTCGGCGTCGCGGGGACGCAGGGCCTCGGGCAGACCGGAGTCGGCGTCCTCGTCGGCGTCACCGCTCCCGGCGGTCGGTTCGACCGCGGGCGGCAGGAAGGCGGTGCGCGGCAGCCGTTCGAGGATCGCCTGCCGCAGAGCCCCGTCCAGCTCGCCCTTGCCGAGCGGGCCGGGCACCAGGTCGATGATCCCCGCGGTCACGGGACGCCAGGCGGCGAGCAGTTCGACGTACGCCTCCGCCGCGCGCTGCACCAGGAAGTCGGTCAGCGGACCGGGGGCCGCGTGGCGGCGCGTGGTGTCGAGCGGCAGCGAGGCGATGAGCAGCGCGGGCACACCGAGGGGTTCGTCGCTGGGGGTGGGCGCGTGCACGACGGGGCCGGTGCGGGGGCGGCCCGGGGTGCCGTCGGCGTCGACCGGGACGGCCCAGGTGACCGACCAGTGGGGGCGCAGACGCTCCTCGACGGGCCGGTCGGCGAGCAGGGCGGGCTCCAGCGACCCGTGCGCGGAGACGGTGCGCCAGCGGGTCGTACCGTCGCGCGAGTCCTCGACGACCACGACGCCGCCGCCGTCCTCGGTACGCCGCCGGATCGTCCGTACGCCGCCGTCGCCACTCTCGACGACGACCTCCGCCAGACCGGGCAGGGCCAGCAGCAGGGCGTCGTCCACGCCGTCGAGCAGCCGCTCCGCGAGCGCTACGGCGGCGGGGTCCCGCAACGGCAGGACGACGACACTGTCGTACGGGTCCGGCGCGGAGCCCTCGGCCGCGAACGGCAGCCGCAGCAGGGGTACGTGGCCGTCGCGGCGGCGCACTTCGTCACCGAGGCCGGGGCTGTGACGGGCGATGTCGGTGGCGAGGTCGCGGGCCTCGGCGAGGGACCAGCGGACACCGCCGTGCCGGCCCAGCAGGGCGGGTTCGTCGGTGACCGCGAGGACGGCAGCGAAGCCGACGCCGAAGCGGCCGACCGCGCTGTCGCTGTCGTCGCGCTTGGCGGAGGCGCGCAGGGTGGAGAGGGATTCGACGCCGGTGGCGTCCAGGGGGGCGCCGGTGTTGGCGGCGGCGAGGACCCCGTCGCGCAGGGTGAGGCGCAGGCGGCCGGGGACGCCCGCGCGGGAGGCGGCGTCGGCGGCGTTCTGGGCGAGCTCCACGACGAGGCGGTCGCGGTAGCCGCCGAGGACGAGGTCCTCCTCGGAGTTGGCGTCCTCGCGGAACCGTGCCGGGCTGGTCGCCCAGGCGTCCAGCACCCCGCGTCGCAGCCGGGCCGTCCCGAACGGATCCGCGCCCTCGGCAGCCGGCCGCACGAAGTTGCTCACGCTTGACACTCCCTCATCGTCGTACGCCCGCGCGCATCGGCCGGCCGCGGCAAGAAGGTACCGCGCGGGTCCCTTGGCAGGGGGCCAGGGTTGGAAGGGGTGGCTCCGCCGGGGGGGGTGGGTGCGGGCCGGTGGGGGCTGGCCGCGCCGTTCCCCGCGCCCCTAAAAGCCAAAAGACTGCGCAGTTCCCCGCGCCCCTTAGGGGTGGCTGCGCCCGGCTGTGACGTGCGGGTCGTGCGTGGCTGGTCGCGCAGTTCCCCGCGCCCCTGAAAGATTGCGCCGTTCCCCGCGCCCCTGGAGCTGGGGCGCAGCCCCGCTTTAAGGG
>NZ_JBHWZP010000504.1:0-148 GCF_042728395.1 Streptomyces sp. NPDC060205 | reverse complement strand
TCCGGGCCCGGGGGGGGGCGGGGGGGGGGGGGGGGGGGGGGTGGGGGGGGCCCCGGGGGGGGGGGGGGGGGGGGGGCCGGTGGGGGCTGGCCGCGCCGTTCCCCGCGCCCCTAAAAGCCAAAAGACTGCGCAGTTCCCCGCGCCCCTT